>JAPKAJ010000098.1 GCA_028825345.1 Arenicellales bacterium
TGACTATCAGCTGAATTGCCATAATCCGGATCGAGCGTTCATGTCGCCCGCTTTACCATCGGACACCTTTTGCTCATTTCCGATGAGTTGATCAAGTGCTTGCTTTAGTCACTGACTCGCTTTTGGTACAAGTCATCGTTGGCGAGAATCGGTCCGAGGTGCCCCGCCAACCGATCCGCCCAGACCATAGCTCCGCCCTCAGTCGCAATCAGGTCTTGACGCACCTCGATCAGGACATGCGGGAAACCATTTACCCCGCCATGGGTCTCGATGGTATAGCCCACATGCTCCCGAGCATCGTAGGGCTGGTTGTCTCCAACGCACACATCGGGATCGCCTCGAAGGCTGTCCAGTAACGGCAGGCTCATGCGCTGATCATCTTTCCATAGTATTCCGATCTGCCAGGGCCTGAGCTTGCCCGACATCGCTGGGGTAAAACTATGCAGCGCGATCAATGCTGGTACGCCATGCTTGGCATGTACACATTTAACTTGGGCCGCAACCGCTTTGTGGTAAGGAATAAAGATCTCCTCCTCGCGGGACAACTGCTGCTCGGTCGAAACATTCTGATTGCCCGGTATGATAAAACCATCACTACAGGCCGAAATAGAAGTTGGATCATCAAGAGGCCGATTAAGATCGATCACCAGTCGTGAAAACCGTGCCAGCACCAGTACAGCGTCAAGCAGATGTGCGAGGCGGTGGGCCAGCATCTCGCAACCAATATCCAATGCAATGTGCCGGGCCCGCAGATCTGCATTCAACCCCAGATCAGCCAGCGCCCGCGGAATGACGTTACGGGCGTGATCGCACACCAGTACCAATGGGGCACACCCCCCGGCATTACCAATCTCAAACGGCGGAGTCTCATCCTCCCCAAGCAAGGGTAAAGGGCCTGAATGACTGATGCTGTTATCCATTTTTTTCCCTGTTATACCAATCGACGGACCTGGGTTATGCTCGCACCGCCCGTTAAGCCCGATCCCTAATCTAAGCTGAGTAAATGAATCTTTCCCGTGCGCCTAAAGACTACGCTCTTTTAGTAGGGCTTGCCATAATATGGAGCGGATCTTTTGTTTTCATCAAGATCGGCGTCGACACGGTCGGGCCATTGACCCTGACCGCGGCTCGCCGGGGGATTGCGGCAGGTGTTCTATACCTATGGCTGAGAATCAACGGTGAGCGACTGCCGCGAGATGCGACTTCGTTAAAGATTTTCGCATTCATTGGGCTTTTTGGAAACGCTTTACCGTTCACTTTGATCAGTTGGGGTGAAATTCATATTGACAGTGGTCTGACTGCCGTACTGATGGGTGTCATGCCGGTGGCTACGGCAGTTCTGGCTCACCTTTTTATCCGGGACGAGCCGTTTACCACCCAAACTGCGATCGGCATCTCGATTGGCTTTGGTGGTCTTCTGGTCTTGATCGGGACCGAGGCACGCGCCGGGTTGACCGCGCCGATCCTGGCCCAACTGGCGGTGATCACCAGCGCCATCTGCTATGGCGCATCAGCTACCTTCACCCGTTACTATGCTGGCCATGGTAGCGGCAAAGTGATGGCTACGGGAGCCATGCTGGCCGGTTTGCTATGGATGTTACCCGTGACGTTAATTCTCGAGCAGCCCTGGCAGATGCATCCAGGCATTGGCGGACTGGCCGCAATAGCCTATCTCGGTCTTTTGCCTACAGCCCTCGCAGCACTACTGTTCTTTTACCTGGTCCCTCGCCTCGGGGCAAACAACTTCGCCCAGATTAACTACCTGATACCAGTTCTGGGCGCACTGTGGGGTGTGATTTTTTTAGGTGAGACTGCCTCGTGGCGTCTGCTGACCGCTTTGGCGCTAGTCCTGTGCGCCATCACTATCGTTCGCAAACGCATGCCCGGGCGCTGAAGATTAACCTTGGCGCAACCTTCTGATCAATTAAGCAACTGGCGCACCATGTAAGGCAGAATGCCGCCGTTGCAATAGTAATCCCACTCCTTAGGGGTATCGATGCGGACCTTCGTCATGAAGGATTTGATGGTGCCATCGGCTCGGGTCATACGCACCTCAAGCTCGGTCGCACCGACGATAGGCTGGGCTAGATCAAACACTTCAGTGCCCAAAATTTTCAGTCTTTGAGCGCTCTCGCCATCCGCAAACTCCAGCGGTAATACACCCATACCTATTAGATTGGAGCGGTGGATACGCTCAAAGCTTTCGACCAGTACCGCCTTGACGCCCAACAAAGAAGCACCCTTGGCCGCCCAGTCTCGCGAGGACCCGGTGCCATACTCCTTGCCGCCAATAACCAGCAGTGCTGTACCCTTTGCCGCGTAAGACATGGCTGCGTCATAGATGGTCATCTGTTCTCCGCCAGGTTGGAAGGTAGTCCAACCGCCTTCAGTGCCAGGCGCCATAGCGTTGCGTAGCCGGATATTGGCAAAGGTTCCACGCACCATCACCTCGTGATTACCGCGGCGCGATCCATAAGAATTGAAATCAGCTCGCTCTACTCCATGCTCCTGCAAATATCGCCCAGCTGGGCTGTCGGCCTGAATGGCCCCCGCTGGAGAGATATGATCGGTAGTGATGCTATTCCCAAGTAACACTAAGACTCTGGCGCTGGTAATAGCCTTTAGCTGGCCAGGCGTGCGCTCCATGTGATCGAAGTACGGGGGGCGGCGAACGTAGGTGGAATGCTCATCCCAGGCAAAGCGATTGCCTGCGCTCACGGGGACCTCGCCCCACTGGCTGTCGCCGCGAAAAACATCTGAATAGCGGGAGCGGAACATTTCCCGTGTCACATGTCTGGCAACCGTCTGGTTAATCTCGAGTTGTTGCGGCCACAAGTCAGCCAAAGTCACCGGGCTACCCTGGCCATCCACTCCGATGGGATCATTCACAAGATCGATATCGGTTGTACCGGCCAGCGCGTAGGCTACCACCAAGGGCGGCGAGGCCAGGAAATTCATGCGCACCTCGGCATGCACCCTGCCCTCGAAGTTTCGATTACCTGAGAGCACCGCACAGGCGATGAGGTCCTGATCCCGGATCGCTTCACTCACGGGCGCGGGCAACGGGCCGGAGTTACCAATGCAAGTGGTACAGCCATAGCCAACTACAGCAAAACCAATATTTTCCAGATCGTCGAGCAGGCCGGCGTCACTCAGATAATCCGTCACCACCTTGGACCCCGGTGCCAGGGAGGTCTTGACCCAAGGCTTGACAGTAAGGCCGCGTTGTCGCGCGTTGCGGGCCAGCAAACCAGCAGCCATGATCACGCCCGGGTTTGAGGTATTAGTGCAACTCGTGATCGCGGCAATTGCCACGCCAAGATCAGGAAATTCCATTGTCTCGCCATCAAGTGTTATCTTACCGGTCCGACGTTCGCTGTTACCGCGCAGCTCCGTTGCAGCGTCGTTGATCACCTGCTGGGCTTCAGTCAGGGCAATGCGGTCCTGTGGCCGCTTTGGTCCCGCAATGCTGGCAACTATGTTGCCAAGATCAAGGTGGACGGTCTCGCTGTAATGCGCCGGTATCGCCCCCGGTTCCCGAAACAAGCCCTGGCGTCGCGTGTACGCCTCTACCAGCGCGATGTCCTCTTCGGATCGCCCAGTCAAACGCAGATAATTGAGCGTTTCTTGATCAACGGGGAAAAATCCACAGGTAGCCCCGTACTCGGGCGCCATATTAGCGATGGTGGCCTTGTCCGCTAACGAAAGATGGTCCAACCCATCGCCATAAAATTCAACAAATTTCCCAACGACGCCCTGGCGGCGCAGAATTTCGACTACGCTAAGGACCAGGTCCGTGGCTGTGGCGCCCTCGGGAAGGGTGCCGTGCAGTTCAAATCCAACAACATCGGGAATCAGCATGGTCACTGCTTGGCCGAGCATTGCGGCCTCCACCTCGATTCCACCTGCACCCCAACCGAGCACCCCCAGGCCATTAACCATGGTCGTGTGCGAATCAGTCCCGACCACCGTATCAGGATAGGCCAGTAGCTCCCCGTCAGAGTCACGACTAAAGACCACACTGGCCAGGTACTCAATGTTTACCTGATGAACAATACCGGTAGATGGAGGGACCACACGAAAATTGCTGAAGGCCGCTTGGCCCCAGCGCAGAAATGCGTAGCGCTCCGCGTTACGGGAGTATTCGAGATCGGCATTGGCCTGCAGTGCGCTGGCTGTACCGAAATGATCGACCATGACCGAGTGGTCGATCACCAGATCGGCTGGCGACAAAGGATTTATACGCTCGGGATCCCCATCCAGCGCTGCAATAGCTTCGCGCATGGCGGCTAGATCCACAACCGCAGGCACCCCTGTAAAATCCTGCATCAAAACCCGGGCCGGGGCGAAGGCTATCTCAACCGCACTCGTCGAACCCGGACCCCAACCGGCCAAAGCCTCGATATCGCCAGCAACGACGTCGATGCCATCCTCTGCACGAAGCAAGTTTTCTAACAGGATCTTTAAAGTCACGGGCAATCGGGCCAGGTCGAACTGATCGGGCAAAGCATCTAGCGCGAAAATCTGGTAGCGCCGACCGTTAACATCCAGCGAAGTCTTGGCATTAAAAGAATTATTCATCTGTACTCCTTAGCTGTCCGTGAGGATCAGGGGACGTTGACGCAGTCGTCCCTGGTTTAAATGAGGAAAAGTGGCGGGCTGGGATTCTACCGCAGGCGCGAACACATCCTCGTATCCCAAGATCAATTACCGTTGTTTTTATCCATCGCCCGCAACTGGGCTTCGTCGAGCACCGGGATACCGAGCGCAAGCGCTTTATCATATTTTGACCCCGGATCAGCGCCTGCCACGACAAAATCGGTTCGCGCCGATACGCTTGCGGTAACCTTGGCGCCACGAGTCACAAGCCAGTTGCGGGCCTGATCACGACTCATCCCACTGAGTGTCCCGGTGATCACGACAGTACGCCCGGCGAAGGGCCCTACCGGCCCGGAAGTGGATCCTTCTGGTACGGGCCAAACAACCCCAGAAGCACGAAGTGCATCGATCACTTCACGGTTATGAGTCTGTTCAAAAAAGAGCCGTATTCCGGAGGCAACCACCGGGCCAACGTCAGGCACGGCTTCCAATGCCTCTACTGACGCATCGACAAGCGCCTCCAGGCTGGAAAAATATTGGGCAAGCGCCTGCGCTGTCGCTTCACCGACCTGCGGTATCCCTAAACCATAAAGGAAACGGGCCAGCGTTGTCTCGCGACCTAATTCAAGTGCCTTAAGCAAGTTATCGGCCGATTTTTCCCCCATCCGATCCATTGCGGCGAGCTCGTCATGCGATAACGTAAAAAGATCCCCAGCGTGGCACACCCGCCCACTGTCTACCAGCTGTTCGATTAGTTTGGCTCCAAGGCCCTCGATATCAAGGGCGCGACGTGAAACAAAATGCTTCATCGATTCTTTGACCTGGGCTGAACAGTAAAGCCCTCCGATACACCGTTGAATGATACCGCCATCGTCGACCACCACTTGCGAACGGCAGGCTGGGCACTCGCTTGGAAAAACAAAGCGTCGCGCACCACGTTGGCGCTTCTCGCGCACGACCGATACCACCTCTGGGATCACATCCCCCGCGCGACGCACCGTCACCGTATCCCCTACCCGCACATCGAGTCGCTCGATCTCCGCCTGGTTATGCAATGTGGCATTAGCCACGGTTACACCACCCACAAAGACCGGCTCAAGCCGCGCTACCGGGGTAATGGCACCGGTACGGCCCACTTGAACGTCAATATCACGGACGATAGTTGTTTCTTCGGGCGCCGGAAATTTGTAGGCCAGGGCCCAACGTGGCGCCCGTGATACCGCGCCCAGTGACTGCTGGTCGGCAAGATCATTCACTTTGTATACAACACCGTCGATCTCGTAATTCAAGGTCTGGCGGCAGTCCAGGATTTCATGGTAATAATCGAGACACTGTCCAATCCCCAGCATCTGCCGAACCAGCGGGTTGGTGCGCAAACCAAAACGTTTCAACGTGGCAAGTGTTGCGATCTGGGTCTGGGGTAACTCCCCACCGCGCCACAAGCCAATACCGTAACAGAAAAAATCCAGCGGACGCGTGGCGCAAATTCTTGGGTCCAACTGGCGCAAACTGCCGGCCGCCGCGTTGCGCGGATTGACATAAGGTTTCTCACCTTTTTTAACCTGCTCCTGATTCAAGGCCTTAAATCCGGCCAACGGCATATAAACCTCACCCCGCACCTCGAGGACCTCAGGACACTCGGGCGCCAGAAGCCGCAGAGGTACTGACCGGATCGAACGGGCATTTAGCGTCACGTCCTCGCCGTGATGACCATCGCCACGGGTCGCAGCTCTTTGAAGTACGCCCTTCTCATAAACCAAACTCACTGCCAGACCATCCAGTTTTGGCTCAGCGCTATAAACCAGAGTTTCTCGCCCGGTACCCTCGCGACAGCGCCGATCAAACTCGCTGAGCTCTTCTGCCGAGAAAGCATTATTGAGCGACAGCATCGCTACACTATGATTGACGGTTTCGAATCGCGCTAACGGTGCAGCACCGACACGTTGTGTGGGCGAATCCGGTGTAACCAACTCCGGGCTATCGCGCTCAAGCGCTTCAAGCCTGCGTAACATGCGATCGTAGCTGGTATCTGAAATTACAGGTGCGTCGAGCACGTGATAACGGTAGTTGTGTTCACCAAGCTCATTGCGAAGATCGTTAATTTCGGTAACTACCTGTTTTTTTCGCCCGCTCACGTAACCGAGCCCTCACGGCGCAAGATCATTCTTCCTTTTTGACAGGTCCAGCTCAGAACAAGCGCCGGGCTTCATCCGAGCCGGGCTCCACCCCGTACTTTTTCATCGACCGCTCGATCGATTGAATCTGTCGACGGATCGAATCGAATTGCGCAGCTGAAAGGATCGCCCCATCCGGGTCTACCAGTGAACCGTTAAGCTCGGTTGAAACATACTGCGCAACCGACCTAAGCTCGGCAAAAGTCCGAGCTGGGTGTTCGACCCGCGGTATATTCATAAACAGCGCCAAGCCTCGGAACATGCCTGATTCCAGATCTGCATAACTAAAACTCCCTGGTTCACGCTGATTGGCGAGCCCAAAGCGGCTGACTCCGGTTCGTGAATCAAAGAAATGGAAGATATCTTGCTCGCCAAGGCGCATACCGGCACGCGCCGCGACCCGCGCCACGTCGGGTCCGGAAAACCCGGTGCCGGGTTCTGGCTCAATATTGATAACCGCCAGCAGGTCAAACTCGTGGCAAAATCTTTCCAGCCGAGCCGCCTCGGGCAAGGCCTCTTCAATGCTGGACTCAAACTGTAGCGGCCGATCCAGGGTCTCGGCGAGGGCATAGGCCAGATTGTTAAAACGGGTCAGCTCCGATTCATCGACGCAGCGATCCGGGTCTGCCATTTGCACACTAATAATCAGATCGGTAAAGATCTCTCCGGCCGAGGCATCTCGCAGATCAAGCCAGGCGTTACCCGGCTCCGTACGACCATGAATCGCCCTTGGGTGAGATAGGTTTATCTCGTGCTCACGGAATATCGACAAGGCAAGATCACGGGTTACGGGAGTCTGCCCAGGTAAACGCACCCAGTAGTCGATCTTGATTGGTGCAGAGCCAATCTCAGAATCAAGTACACGGGTCGGTTCGACGGGGTGCTGATCTGAACTGTCGACAGGAGTGGCTTGGTCGGTTGCCTTTAAACCGCCTCCTTTTGTTCGGGCGCTTGCCTGTCCCTCGAAATCATGGGATGCGATCAATGACGGCTCACGCTGGCGCACCCGATTAACCAAGCGATCAGGGTGAATAAAATTGAGTGCCACTGGCCAGCGAAAATTTGCAGCTTGTGATGCGATACCGGCGCGCAGTTGCGCCAGCCAAGACACCGGTGTTGACCGGCGCTTAAAAAATGACAGTGCGGCAACCGCGCCCAAAACTACCAGGCCCAGCGTTATCAAGGCCATTTGCAGACTCATTTTACCGTGCCGCCAACCGAACGGCCTCGTCGACATCGACCGAGACGATAGATGAGACACCCGGCTCCACCATGGTTACGCCGAGTAAGATATCAGTCGATTCCATGGTGATCTTGTTGTGAGTAATCACCACCAGTTGTGATACCTCCGACAGGCTACGCAGAGTCTGACAATAACGCTCAACGTTACGATCATCCAGTGGGGCATCCACCTCGTCAAGAATGCAAAAAGGTGCCGGATTCAGCCGGAATAGAGCAAATAGTAACGCTACCGCGGTCAGTGC
The DNA here is from genome assembly GCA_028825345.1 of Arenicellales bacterium. GTDB lineage: Bacteria > Pseudomonadota > Gammaproteobacteria > Arenicellales > UBA868 > UBA868. The sequence goes on from JAPKAJ010000098.1 coordinate 8,258, forward strand.
TTTTTCACCCCCCGACAGGAGGTGTATGGTGCTG
>JAPKAJ010000420.1 GCA_028825345.1 Arenicellales bacterium
GGCTCGGCAATCTTCGGTGCGGCCCAAGCGCAAGACCCTAACGATTACGACAGCGTGATCAGTGCCCTGCGCGAGGAACTGGCCGGATCCGCTCATTGAGGCATCTGAAGCAACCCGACCCGACCACCGCACGGCCCGCAATGATGTTTACCGCTCGCGGCATTATCTTTGACCTCGATGGCACTTTGGTGGATTCGGCGCCGGATCTGATCGGCGCCAGCAACCGTATGCTGAGCGCGATGGGCCGCAACACGGTCGATCCGGCAACCGCGCGCAGCTGGATTGGCAACGGTGCGCGACGGCTGGTAGAAAGGGCGCTTGCCGGTGATTTTGATGGCACCGCATCAGCGCAACTGATGGATGAGGCCTACCCCCTGTTTGAGCAGTTTTACCGCGAGGACCTGTGCCGTGACAGCGTGCTCTATCCCGGCGCCCGCGAGACTCTCGCGCAATGCCACAAGGCAGGTTTGCCACTGGCCTGTGTCACTAACAAGCCGGCGGCTTTTACCCGGCCGCTGCTTGAGGCACTGGGGGTTGCCCAGTATCTGGAGCCGATCATTGCCGGAGATGATCTAGCGCAAAAAAAACCCGACCCGATGCCTTTGCAGCATGTGGCCGGGCAATGGCAGTTGGCAACCAAGGACTGCCTGCTGGTGGGCGATTCGATCAGCGATTTTCGCGCTGCCCGCTCTTGCAACATGCCCGTGATGCTGGTCAGTTATGGCTACAGTCAGGGTTTGGATCTGGCGGAGCTTGGGCCAGACGCTGTGATAGACTCACTCGCCCAAGTGGCGGAACTAATTGAATTGACAGAAGAATGACAGGCGTGGCTCACAGGTGGGTTATTGCTTGGCGATGGTGAAAACCCTCGTCTGGCCCAATAACACCTTAACTTACCTGTAACCGTATCGCGATGATTCTTCATGATTACCCAAGCCGCTAACCCCGCTCCGATTCACGCCAGTAACTCCTGCCCCAACGCCCGGCGCGCGCCATGATCACACGCGCAGATTACGATCGTCTGGCCCGCGGCGGCTATAACCGGATTCCGTTACACCGCGAGGTGCTGGCCGATCTGGAAACCCCCGTCAGCGCCTACCTGAAAATGGCACAGGGCCCCTACAGCTACCTGTTTGAATCGGTTCAGGGCGGTGAGAAATGGGGTCGCTACTCGATCATCGGGCTGCCGTGCTCGACAGTGGTTCGGGTTAAGGCCGATCTGCTTCTGATCGAGCAGGACGGGCAAGAGATTCACCGCCAGCACACCGATGACCCTCTGGAGGCCATCCAGAAAATTCATCGCCAGTTCAATGTGCCCGAGCTGGACTCCATGCCCCGCTTCAATGGCGGGCTGGTGGGGTATTTTGGATATAACTCGGTGCGCTATATCGAACCACACTTAGGGGGTCAGGATTTGCCAGACCCAGTGGGCGCGCCCGATATTCTGCTGATGGTCTCTGATGAGCTACTGGTCTTTGATAACCTGAGCGGCCGGCTGCACGTAGTGGTTCATACCGATCCGGAATCGGATGATGCCTGGCTGTCGGGGCGCGATCGTCTGGATCAGCTGATCGAGCAGATATCGAGCCTTTCAGTGGGCCGCACCACACCGGTCACCGAGGCCATCAGCGAAAGCGATTTTCGCTCCTCGTTTGCCCGTGAAGATTTCGAAGATGCCGTAGAGCGCTGCAAGGAATACATCCAAAGCGGCGATATCTTCCAGGTGGTGCTGTCGCAGCGCCTGTCGATTCCCTTCGATGCTGATCCGGTAACCCTGTACCGCGCCTTGCGCACGGTGAACCCGTCGCCCTACATGTATTTTCTGGATCTGGATGATTTTCATATTGTCGGCTCCTCCCCGGAGATCCTGGCGCGATTGGAAGATGGCGAGGTTACCGTGCGACCTATCGCCGGCACCCGCAGGCGCGGCCACAGCGAGGAAGAAGATCAGCGCCTTGAAGAAGAATT
>JAPKAJ010000099.1 GCA_028825345.1 Arenicellales bacterium
CTGGCGATGAATGCGGGCGCCTTTGGTGGTGAAACCTGGCAATCGGTTACACAGGTTGAATTAGTTAACCGCCGTGGGGAATTCACTAACCCCCCGGTGGAATCATTTGCCGCGGCCTACCGCGAAGTGACTGTAGCGGATGACCATTGGTTCACCAGCGCCCGTTTCACCCTGTCATGCGGTGATCCGGATGTTGGACAGGCGAGGATTCGCTCTTTGCTCACCGAGCGGGGAAGTCGCCAACCAGTGCAGCGCGCGAGTGCGGGCTCAGTCTTTCGTAATCCTCCAGATGACCATGCCGCCCGATTGATCGAAGCCGCGGGTCTCAAGGGCCTGCGTCATGGTGGTGCCGTAGTGTCCTCACAGCACGCGAACTTCATCATCAACGAAGGGACTGCGAGCGCGCGGGATATCGAGACCCTGATTAAAATGATTCGTGAGCGGGTTATGGATCGTCTAGGGGTGATGCTTGATCCAGAAGTACGTTTTTCGGGGGCGGATCGATGAGTGTCGCCGAACTCGGTTTCCCGGAACTTCGGCCTTTGCAGACGCCGGATCAACCCCCCGCGCAGGCGCCGCTAGAGCACCGCCTCCGCCGGCGCACTGTGTTATTCGCCTCGATTCTGGTCGTAGCCCTAGTGGCAGCGTTATGTGTCGATCAGATCCTACGCTCGGGTTATTTCACCATTGAGCAGGTGCGGGTCGACACAGCGTTACAGCGGGTTGATCAGGGACTCCTCGAGCGCTCAACCTGGCGAAATATCAATGGCAACTATCTGACAGCAGATCTGGGAGGCATCGAGCAGGCGCTGGAGAATCTGCCTGGGGTCTACCAGGCAGTGATCCGTCGCGTTTGGCCTCAGACACTTGCGGTCTCAGTGACAGAGACCGGTGCTATGGCGCAATTCGTGCCTTTGGGCAAGTCGGGAACAGCACGGGACCACGAGTTCATCAACCTGCCCCCATCAAACCAGTTACCGACCGTACCGGTGTTGCGAGCCCATCCAGCCGACCGTCAGATGCTCATCGATGTTTTCAAACAGATCTTACCCGCATTACACGAAGTCGAACTCGAGCCACGGGCGCTGTCTGTAAGCCCAGCGGGCCGCTGGGAATTGGAGTTGCAGATTGGTGTCGATACACCGGTTAACCGATTCGTACTGCTGGCTGGGCGCGGTCCAGTAAAGGAGAAAGTGATCCGGTTCGCCTCTAGTTACGCCATGGCGCTGCGCTCGCGCGGCAACATGATCGCCAAGGTGGATATGCGCTATGTCAATGGTTTCGCGGTGCGTTGGCGTGACGACTCTGCTGTTAACCAGGTCCAGTTGGCGGGCCTAACCGAGAGTGGGGATTAATCCGATCACAATGAACAGAAAACCGGTTAGCGAACTGATTGTCGGCCTCGATATCGGTACCTCGAAAGTACTTGCGGTAGTAGCTGAAGTCAGCGAAAACGATGAAATCGAGATACTGGGCGTTGGGCAGCAACCCTCACGCGGACTGCGCAAGGGCGTGGTTGCCAATATTGAATCAACCGTGCAGTCCATTCAGCAAGCCGTCGAAGAAGCAGAGTTAACTGCCGAGTGTCGGATCAGTTCTGTCTACGCCGGTATTGCCGGCGGGCATATCAATAGTATGAATTCCCATGGTGTGGTTGCTGTCAGGGATCGCGAGGAGGTCAGCCGCGGTGACATAGAGCGGGTACTGGACGCAGCGCAGGCGCAGGCGATACCCAATGACCAGCGCGTTCTGCATATCCTGCCACAGGATTTCATCATTGACGGCCAGGAAGGCATTCGCGAACCGATCGGTATGAGCGGTGTACGACTTGAGGCTAAGGTACACATCATCACCGGCGCGGTCAGCGCCGCGCAAAATATCGTCAAATGTATCACCCGTTGCGGCTTGCAGGTAGAGGACGTAGTACTGGAACAGATTGCTTCCAGTTACGCGGTGCTCGAGGAGGATGAAAAAGAACTCGGCGTGTGTATGGTGGATATTGGCGGCGGCACTACTGATATCGCCGTATTCACCGACGGCGCTATTCGCCACACCGCAGTTCTACCGATTGCCGGTGACCAAATCACCAACGATATCGCCGTAGCGTTGCGTACGCCGACTCAGGCTGCAGAAGAATTGAAAAAGAAGTTCGGCAGCGCCTTGGTGCAGTTGGCCCCCGAAGGTGAAATGATCGATACCCCTAGTGTGGGTGAGCGAGCGCCTCGGAAACTGGCGCGCACCACATTGGCCGACGTGATAGAGCCGCGTGTTGAGGAGTTGTTCTTGCTGGTACAGGCTGAATTGCGGCGCAGCGGTTATGAGGAATTACTTGGAACAGGCATCGTGCTGACAGGCGGTACTGCACGGATGGCGGGTATGGCCGAGCTGGCTGAGGAGATCTTTCATATGCCGGTCCGCCTCGGAGTGCCCCAGTACGTCGGCAGCTTGAGTGATGTGGTACGTAATCCTTCTTATTCCACTGCTGTCGGGCTGGTGTTGTTTGGTTACCGCCACCAAGAGGAGCGGGAATCCCGTACTGGTCGCATCTCAGCCCCGGCGCCCGGTGAGCTGGCCAACCGGATCAAGCAATGGTTCTTAAGTCATTTCAAAAAGGATTAACGGTGAAGTACACAGCAAAAAAGGATTCAGTTTCGGGTAAGCAATTTTCAGTTTGTCCAGGCGGCAAAAAATCTTATTTTCAACCTAAGTATCAGGAGAGACGATATGTTTGAACTGATGGAAATCTCGGGCCAGCAAGCGGTAATTAAGGTATTGGGCATTGGCGGCGGCGGCGGCAACGCGGTCGATCATATGCTGTCTGCCAATCTAGAGGGGGTTGAGTTCATCAATGCGAATACTGATTCACAGGCGCTGCATCGCTCTGGCGTGTCCAAGGTGATGCAACTGGGCGAAGGGCTCACCAAGGGGCTCGGTGCTGGGGCGAACCCGGATGTTGGCCGCCAGGCGGCGACTGAGGATCGCGACAAAATCGCAGCTGCATTGGATGGTACCGATATGATCTTTCTTACTGCGGGAATGGGCGGGGGAACCGGAACCGGCGCGGCACCGGTAGTGGCCCACTTGGCCCGCGAGAAAGGAATCCTGACCGTGGCGGTCGTGACACGCCCGTTTAACTTCGAAGGGAAAAAGCGCATTGCGGCGGCGGATCAGGGAATCAAAGAATTGGGTGAGCTGGTTGACTCTCTAATTGTGATTCCGAACGAGCGGATCCTGGAAGTGATGGGAGGCAAGATAACGTTGTTGGAGGCCTTCAGCAAGGCTAACGAGGTCTTGCTCAACGCGGTGCAGGGAATCTCAGAGCTGATCACCCGCCCTGGGTTAATCAACGTGGACTTTGCCGATGTCCGCACGGTGATGTCTGAAATGGGAATGGCTATGATGGGCTCGGCAACGGCGACAGGCCCGGATCGGTCAATCGAGGCGGCGCGCGGCGCGGTATGCAGCCCGCTGCTGGAAGAGGTGGATATTCATGGCGCTAAGGGCCTGTTAGTCAATGTATCCGCAGGTCCAGATATGGAGTTGGCAGAGTTTGCCCAGGTGGGCGAGATTGTTAACGAATACGCCTCGGAAGATGGCACCGTGGTGATCGGCACTGTGCTAGACCCTGAAATGGAAGGCGAACTACGGGTAACGATGGTAGCGACAGGAATTCGCAACCGCACACTCACTCCCCAGATCACCCTGGTTAAGGATGGAGAGGTCGAAGACGCCGTAGAAACCGAGGTTGATTACGACCAGCCTACGGTTATCCGCAGGCGCCCCCGGACTGCCGGGGACCTGGACACCAACGGTAACGCAGCAGTCGACATGGATTACCTTGATGTTCCAGCTTTTCTGCGTCGCCAGGCGGATTAACTCATAAAAAACAAAAGGTTATATTGGATATTGTCATTAATGAGGAGAATTATGCAAAAAAAGTGGTAAAAATATTTCAAAACAAGTACGATTTGCTGAATTTCTTGTGTAGAATTGATTTTTCTGGGCGCGTGGGACGCTACCATCCGCTTGGTGTAATCAGAAAAACCAGCAAAGAAGGGAAGGATGATCCGACAGCGAACCCTCAAGAACGTGATCGGTGCGACAGGCGTAGGTCTGCATACTGGAAAGAAAGTCTACCTGACCCTGCGTCCGGCACCAGTGGGAACGGGTATCGTCTTTCGGCGCGTTGACCTTGACCCGGTTGCAGAGATAACGGCGAGCCTGGAACGGGTCAGTGACACCCGGCTTTCGACCACCCTTGAGCACAACGGCGTGCGGGTCTCTACCGTAGAACACCTGATGTCCGCTTTCGCCGGCTTACACATCGACAACGCCATTGTCGAGCTTGATTCTGATGAAGTACCTATCATGGACGGCAGCGCTGCTGTTTTTGTTTTTCTGATTCAATCCGCTGGCATCGAGACACAGACAGCGGCCAAGCGTTTTATCCGGATCAAGGATCCGGTAGAAATCAGGGAAGGGGACAAGTGGGCACGCTTTGAACCCTTTGAGGGGTTCAAGGTCAGTTTCAGTATCGATTTCAATCACCCAACTATGCGATCCTCCGGTCAGCAAGCGACGGTTGATTTGTCCGAGGTTTCTTTTGCCAAAGAGGTCAGTCGGGCGCGTACATTCGGTTTTCTACAAGACGTTGAGGCCTTGCAGGAAGCTGGCCTTGCCCGCGGTGGCAGTTTGGATAACGCAATCGTCATGGACGATTACCGGGTGATCAACGACGATGGCCTGCGCTATGGCAACGAATTTGTTAAGCACAAAATTCTCGATGCGATCGGTGACCTCTACCTTTTGGGGTGTCCGCTGATCGGCGCTTTCTCTGCTCACAAGTCGGGGCATGGCCTCAATAACCGCCTTTTGCGCACATTGGTGCAGCAGCGTGCGTCCTGGGAGACTGTCTCCTATGACAGCGCTGAGACAGATGCGGCACCGGCATTTCTCCATCCTGCCTTTACTTGATCTCTGGCCGGGTCCCGGCCTCTAGATTCTCCTGGGGTTATCCCGATTTTTTCCATCGGGTGAGCGCTTACGTACGTTGTGCGGTAGCCAAAGGTCGCACACAGACTGTACGTCCCGGCGGATATCCGGTGAAATTACGCTCACGGTAATGCACTAAAGCAGTGAACCATCCAGCCGATGGGCAATGTCGTAGCCGACCTTGTTCACAGTCGATCAACGCAACGACCTTTGGAGATTAAACAGGATGCAGACCATCAAAACTTTTGGTGTCATCGGTACGGGGATTATCGGCGCAGGCTGGGCCGCTCGTGCACTGGCCCGGGGTTTGAACGTATTGGCTTTCGACCCAGGCGCGGGTGCACAAGACCGCTTACGTGATAACCTGGCCCAGGTCTGGCCGGTATTGGAACGTACCGGCCTTTTCCCTGGCGCATCGGTAGACCGGCTAAGATTCTGCGATTCCCTGGAAGAGGTAGCTCTTGGAGCGCAGTTCATTCAGGAAAGCGCCCCAGAACGGATAGAACTTAAAACCACCCTGCACGCCCAGATCGATGCCGCGGCCCCGGCAGATGTACTGATTGCCTCGAGCACCTCGGGTCTGCTGCCAAGTGAGTTCCAGTCGCACTGTGCTCATCCGGGTCGGGTGATGGTTGGACATCCTTTTAACCCGGTTTATTTGTTACCGTTGGTTGAAGTGCTGGGTGGTGAGCAGACTGACGCCGACAATATCGAACGCGCAGTAGCGCTGTACCGGGATCTCGGTATGTATCCACTGAAAGTACGCTCCGAGGTGCCGGGGTTTTTGTCTGATCGACTCCAAGAAGCATTGTGGCGGGAAATCTTGCACCTGGTTAACGATGATGTCGCGACGCCGGAAGAGCTCGATGCAGCCATTTGTTATGGCCCCGGCCTGCGCTGGGCGCTATGGGGGGCCTGCCAGATTTTTCATGTGGCAGCCCAACCGGGCGGCATGGGCCAGTTTCTCAAGCACTTTGATCCCTCTCTTTTTCCCTGGACCCATTTGGAGCCACCGAAGATTACTGGGGAACTCGTCGACAAAATGCACTCGGGCTGTGAGCGTCTGGCCGGTGATGCGCCCATTGACGAATTAGAGCGGGTGCGTGACGATGCGTTGATTGGGATTCTGGAGTCGCTACAGCAACGCAACCTGGGTGCCGGTGCCGTGCTTAACGAACACCAGAAGCGTATTCGCGAGTCCGCTGACAGCGATAGCGACTGAGCGCTGCGTCGGCCATAGCACCAAGGAGAGCCCTGATGGAATTTTCCCTGAGCGAGGAACAGCGGATGCTGGTCGACAGTGCCCGTGCTTTTACTGAAAAGGAATTGTATCCCTATGAGGATGAAGTAGAAGCCAGCGATGAAGTTCGCCCGGAGCTTGCGCGCCAGATTCGAGAGCGCGCTATTGCCCAGGGATTTTATGCTGCCAATATGCCCGAGGATCTCGGAGGTGGCGGACTGGACAGCGTTTCCCTGTCGTTGGTAGAACGTGAATTGGGACGGGCTAATTTTGCGCTGCAGTATCTGGTCGGACGACCCAGCAATATCCTGCAGGCTTGTGTCGGTGAGCAACGTGAGCGTTACCTGCTGCCGTGCATTCGCGGCGAGAAGACGGACTGTCTGGCGATGACTGAGCCCGGCGCGGGGTCTGATCTTCGCTCAATGCAATGTCGTGCCGAGCGCGACGGAGACAGTTATATCATCGACGGCACCAAGCATTTTATCAGTCATGCCGACCTGGCAGACTTTGTCATCCTCTTTGCTGCGACCGGCGAAGAAGAATCCAGCCGTGGTCCGCGAAAATTGATCAGTGCTTTTCTGGTAGACAAAGGTACCCCCGGGTTCACAGTGCGACAGGGTTATCACAGTGTTTCTCATCGGGGGTACCATAACTGTATTCTCGAGTTTGAAAATTGCCGAATCTCCGCTGAGCAGATGTTGGGCGCAGAACATCAGGGTTTTAACGTGGCCAACGATTGGCTCGGAACCACGCGGTTACAGGTGGCGGCGATGTGTCTGGGTCGGGCCTACCGCGCGCTGGAGCATGCTATCGACTGGGCGGCCGAACGCCAGCAGTTCGGCCAGTACATTGGCCGGTTCCAGGGGATTGGGTTCAAGCTCGCTGAGATGAAAATGCGCCTGCAGGCCTCGGAGTTACTCACTCTGCAAGCGGCGTGGAAGGCTGATCAGGGTGTTGCTACTGATACAGACTACGCGATGGCTAAGTTATATACCACGGAGATGCTCGCGTTTGTCGCTGATGAGGCCATTCAAATTCACGGTGGCATGGGATTAATGTCCGATTTACCGCTGGAACGCATCTGGCGCGATGCCCGGGTTGAGCGAATATGGGAGGGCACCAGTGAGATACAGCGACACATCATCTCCCGGGACATGCTGCGCCCACGCTGGACCTGATGCGCTAACCCCTTGACCCTAGAACGCCTGTTTCGACCATCCAGCATGGCTGTGTTCGGTGGCCGCGAAGCCTGCGAGGTTGTGCGCCAGTGCAAGCGTATGGGTTTTGCCGGCGACATCTGGCCGGTGCATCCGTCTCGGGAGACCGTCGAGGGGTATCGCTGCTATCGCGATGTTAGCGCATTGCCCGGGATTCCGGACGCCAGCTTTATTGGTGTCAACCGCCACGCTACTGTTGATATCGTTGACAGTCTGAGTCGCGTTGGTGCCGGCGGTGCGGTCTGCTATGCCTCTGGTTTCAATGAGGTCGCCGATGGCGAAGCGCTCAACGATGCGTTGCTCGCGGCGGCAGGGTCTATGCCCATACTCGGCCCCAACTGTTATGGCCTGATCAACTACCTGGATGGTGCGCTGATGTGGCCCGATCAGCACGGTGGCGAGCGGGTAGAGCGCGGCGTGGCGCTTTTCAGTCAGAGCAGCAATATTGGATTGAACTTGACCATGCAGTCGCGCGGGTTGCCGATCGCCTACCTGCTGGCATTGGGCAATCAGGCCCAGACCGGGCTTGCCGATGCCTTAGAAGCGGCACTCGATGACCCCCGTGTGACTGCGGTGGGCCTTTACATTGAAGGCTTTGTGGATGTGCCGGCGTTTGAGCGGGCTATGCGTCGCGCGACAGAACAACGGGTGCCGGTGGTCGCGTTGAAATCCGGTGCCAGCAACCAAGGTGCGCGGATCACGCAATCACATACGGCATCTATGGCGGGATCAGACGAGGCAGCCGATGCGCTGTTCGCCCGCCTGGGTATTGCCCGGGTGCATGACCTCGATACACTGATTGAAGTCCT
>JAPKAJ010000421.1 GCA_028825345.1 Arenicellales bacterium
TTAATCCCAATTGCTCGCCATCGCCGTTGTAAAGCGTGCCCGTAAACTGCTGCGGGTTGTCTGAGGAATTAATGATATGCAGCGTGGTGAGATTAGCGCTGGTTGACCGAGTCATAAGGTAGGCTCTAGCCTTGGTCATATTGTCAGGGTCGGCATTGTCACCAATGCCGTCGCCATCGGTATCGACCGATTCATCCGCATCGAGCGGAAAGGCATCATCCGCATCGAGGACTCCGTCGCCATCATCATCATTGTCACACACATCGCCGTCATCATCTGAATCGGTATCCAGCTGATCGCTATTGGCAATATCGGCGCAGTTATCTAATGAGTCAGAGAGGCCATCACCGTCAGTATCGGGATCAGACGGGGTGTCGTTGGCCAAGGCGCCAGCACTTACCCAGTTTTTAACCAGGTCACGCTGTTCGGTGGTTAACGATCCGCCAATAGGCATAGAACTGCCACTGCCTGTGCCTTCAATTTTGTCGATTAAATAGCTCGCACTGACGTTGCCGGGTGCGATAAGTAGTTTGGATGACTGACTGGAACTAACATTGACGATTGCGTTAAAGGCGCTACCCGAAGACAGGTTTGGAAACACCGAGCCGTTATGACAGCCCGATGTGGCGCAAGAGCCATCAAAGACCTGCGATTGCACATCATCAATGTCTGTCGCTAAGAGTGGTTGGCAATAAATAGCGGCCAGCAGCGTGATGAACTTACGCATGGCAAACTTCTCCAAGATTGCCATGGCAGCCTAGCTGCTGGTCCACCGCAAAATAGGGAGTCGCACATTCTTCCAAGAAACGAATGCCATCTTCGGATGTTTTCAGAAGTGCGATGGCGCTATTGCCTTCCGTCGGTTGGGTAATGCCAACAAACCTGGGAGGCTCGACCGGTTGGGGGCCGATAATGCAGATGTCACTACCGACTGCGGTGACGAGCATTGAGGTAATAATTGTTTCAGCAATTTGATCCGCATCACAGTGAGTTCGATCTTCTCTGAATGAATCTTTCATGCTCATAGCTCCTGGGTTGATGTGGGCATCTTGGCGGAGCTAGAGCAGCAAACTGGTCATTATGCGCCAAAAGACAGTCATTAAGTCAACCTGAAAAAAATATACGAGTTCTGTAATTAGGGAATTTATTCATCACTCGTAACCGGTTGTTAACTCAAAGATTGATAAATGTAACCAGGGAGGCGCTCGCCAAGGTTGGGATAGAGCAGGAGACTGGTCATTACGCGACAAAAGACAGTCCCTGCCAGATGTTAACGGGTTCGTGTGGTGAAGATTTTTAATCTTCCACCTCGGACTCTAAGACCGCCCGACTACGGTGCAAGCGTCGTCAACGTTGAGTCTGCCGAGGGGTTTTCAGCGCGTCGCCTCACAACCTGGCAGTGCACAACCATTATCTGCAAGGCCGTTTTTATTGCTTACGAAACGAAGGCAACGGATGTTAGTTTGATATTCAGGATGTTGGCTGAATATCCCTGTTAAAATCTCCCACCGAATAAACCTGGGCGCTACACAAAACGTCCGGCAAATTGCTTATAGACGAAAGTTCGAGGCTGAATTAAATTCTGCGCTGTTATCTGAAATAAAATGTGCACAAGAGACAGGATTTGTTTTGGCGTCTGATAAGTTTCGACTTCAATTTGAGAGCTGGCGGAACTACCACTGTCTTTATAGGATGTTGCTTTAATACCGACAATCGTTTCAACAGGCTGTAGTGCCGCAAAAGCCGGGAGGGCCATCGCAGCGGCGAATAGAGCGAGAAATGGGTTCGGTTTAGCCATCGAATTCAGACACTAGCCGAGCGCGGCCCGAATGAGCGCAGCCCGAATGATATACCGGCACAAACGTTCAAGTTTCTTTCTCTGATGTGACTTGCAGGCGATACCGGCATGTAGTGAAAAGCCAGCTTGCTGGCTTACCAGATCGTCGCCCCTTTGTTGCTCAGTT
>JAPKAJ010000100.1 GCA_028825345.1 Arenicellales bacterium
GACGAAGGAATCAGGGTGTCGAGTGCACCAATCGCCAGAATCGCTTGCCTTGGTTGCCTCTTCCTGACAGACGAAGGAATCAGGGTAGCGATCGCACCAATCATCAGGCTTGGCCGGAGCTGACACAATGGCTGTGGCGGTCGACGTCGCTGGTGCCGGGGCTGCAGCAGTAGCTGTGCCGGCCTCGGTTTCAGTCGGTTTCGCTGTCACACAGCCCGTGGCAACAACAGCCACCGCCAACAGTGCCAGCAGGGTACGGATTGGTGTTGCATTTATTGTCATCGGGTCGCTCTCTGTGGGAGGTTTGCGTATAAAATCAGGTAACTCAGCCCCTATGTTTACGGACCAGTTTATCTGGGGCAATGTACCTTCGTACCCCTCATTTTGTCAAGAAAATCATGGAGAAGATCATGCCAGTGGTGCTGTATCACAACCCTCGCTGCTCCAAATCTCGAGCAACCCTGGCCCTGGTGCGCGAACGTGGCTTTCAGCCCCAAATTGTTGACTATCTGGAAAACCCACCCAGCCAGGAGACGCTCAAAGAACTGCAGACTTTGCTGGGATGCTCGGTTATGGACATGATACGTCCCGGTGAAGCGCCGTACCGGGAACTGAATCTGGCACAGGCCGATGATGCGCAACTGTTACAGGCGATGGTTGATCATCCGATCCTGATGCAGCGCCCCATTGTCGTCAACAAAGACCGGGCAGCGATCGGGCGACCGCCAGAACAGGTATTGGAGATCCTCTAAACCACATTGAATGACCCTATGACAGAAATACTGGTTCTGTACTACAGCCGCGAGGGTGCGGTGGCAACCATGGCGCGGCTGATCTGCCAGGGCGTCGAGAGTGTCGACGGCTGCTCGGCTCGACTGCGTACCGTACCATCGGTATCGGCAACCCCTGAAGCCACGACCCCCAAGATCCCTGAAAATGGGCCGCCTTATGTCTCGCTGGACGATCTCGGGCAATGCGATGGCCTGGCGCTGGGGAGCCCGACACGTTTTGGCCAGATGGCCACTGCGCTCAAGTATTTTCTGGAAAGCACTGGTACCGACTGGCTGGCCGGCACTCTGGCCGGAAAGCCGGGGGCAGTCTTTACCTCTACCTCAAGCCAGCACGGCGGCCAGGAATCGACTTTACTGTCGATGATGTTGCCGCTGTTACACCATGGCATGCTCATCTGTGGATTACCCTTCACGGAACAGGCACTCAATGACACCCAGACCGGCGGCACGCCCTATGGCGCCAGCCACGTGGCTGGAGCACAAAATGACAAACCCATCAGCGCCGAAGAAAAAATCCTGTGCCGGTCGCTGGGGATGCGGCTGGCAACAACCGCTGCGGCGCTGGCAAAAGCCTAACTACCCAAAAAACGAATCGCAAATTCGCGCACAAACGGCACGGTCAGGCGACGCTGCTCTGAGAAGGCCTGCTCGTCAATCTGATCGAGCAGAGCAAAGAGTGTGGCCGGATCCCGTGGTACCCGGCGCAGCAGGTAAGCGCTAACTGCTTCGGGCAACTCCAACCCACGAAGACGGGCTCGCAGGCGCATCGCCTCAGGCAACTGCGCCTCGCTCAGGGGGTACAAAGTCCAGACACCGCCCGAGGCTAATCGGGTGGCGAGGTCTGCCAACAAAAAGCCCGCCTTTGCAGGTGGGTAGCGCCCGGCTACCAGCAAACAACCGCCTGCCTCCTGCAACTGCTCGTAAAGGCCCAGTAGCGCCTCTTCCCAGGCGCGATCTGCACAGATATGCTCGACATCATCCACGCAGACCATGCTGCGTGGATCAAGCTCACTCAGCATTTGTGGCCCTACACTGTCCACACCAGTGGGCACATAAACCGTCAGCGGTATCGATTCACCTTTGCTCCGGCAACAAGCGTGCAGCAGATGCGACTTGCCGCACCCGGGCGGGCCATGAAGATAAAGCATCTGTGGGGCACCCACACTACCGAACCGACCAAGCACATCGAGTACCTGGCCGTTACTACCGGTAAGAAAATTCTCGAATGAGGCGCTGTCAGACAATCGCAACGGCAGGTGGATTTGTCTAGTCATAACGTCCGTCAACGATCTGTCCCAATTGATGAGCGTTCGGCGCCGGGGTCCGGGCGGATAAACCAGAAATAAACATAGTGGAACGCACTGACCAAAGTGGTTGCTACCACCAGCCATAGCAAGATCTCGGTGAGTACAGGCAAAGCAAGTAGCTCGACACGCTCAACCATGATCAGCACCACCAGGGAAATCTGCAAGAAGGTGTTCAGCTTACTGACCGGGCTTGGGCGCATTTGCACTTCACCATGCAGTGTCTGCAAGACCAGCACACCACCAATGATGCCAAGGTCACGAAAACCGATCAGCAAAAGCACCCAGAACGGGATATCCCCCGCCAATACCAGCATGATGTAGGTACTGACAATGAGCATTTTGTCTGCCAGCGGATCGAGGATCGCACCGAGGCGGGTGACATAACCAAAGCGCTTGGCGATCCAGCCATCGAGGCCATCGGTGATACCCGCGGCCAAAAAGACCACCAGCGCCGGGGCATACCGGCCGTCATGCAGGAAAAGGATCAATACCGGCACGGCGCCGATGCGCGCCAGGGTCAGAAGATTAGGAAGTTGATGAAGCAAAAGTACACCCGGGTTTAGACAGGATACGAGTTTGAGAAGATATCAGCACCAGGCGCTGGCGCCGGGGGATCCCCGTTCCCGGCCAGACATAAGATACCATAAGCCCTTGGCTACTTCCGGACGATATTACACGTGTCCCATCCCAATGACTCACCTTTAACCTACCGCGATGCAGGTGTTGATATCGAGGCCGGTGAAAGCCTGGTCGAGCGCATCAAACCTCTGGTTCAAAAAACACAGCGGCCCGAATGCCTGGGCAATATCGGCGGCTTTGGCGGGCTTTTTGAATTGCCTATCGATCGTTATCGCCGGCCTGTGCTGGTCTCAGGCACCGATGGGGTCGGCACCAAACTGAAACTTGCCGTCATCCTCGACCGCCACGACACTATCGGTATCGATTTGGTCGCCATGTGTGTCAATGACGTACTGGTTCTTGGGGCCGAACCTCTTTACTTCCTGGACTACTTCGCTACTGGCAGATTGTCGCCTGAACATGCGCAATCGGTCATTGCCGGTATTGCTAGTGGCTGCGAGACGGCCGGCGCCGCGCTGATCGGTGGAGAAACAGCCGAGATGCCCGGGATGTATTCACCGGGCGACTATGATCTTGCCGGCTTTTGCGTTGGCGTGGTCGAAAAGGATCAGATCATTGATGGCAGTCACATCCGTGCCGGCGACCAGGTACTGGGCCTGGCGTCGAGCGGCCTTCACTCGAACGGATATTCCCTCGCGCGCGCAGTGCTCGAGCGAAGCCATACCACGCTGGACAATCCGATCGGTGAAACCACACTGGGAGAGGCGTTGTTAGCGCCGACGCGGATCTATGTGCGCCCCATTCTGGCCTTGCTTAAAACAATGCCAATACACGGCATTGCCCACATCACCGGCGGCGGACTGCCCGGCAATATTCCACGGATACTACCGGGCGACTGCAATTGCCGAATCAATGCTACGGCCTGGCCGCGACCAGAGATTTTCCAGTGGCTGCAATCCGAGGGCTCGATTGACGATACCGAAATGCTACGGACCTTTAACTGCGGTATTGGCCTGGTCATCATTGTGTCTTCAGATACGGCCGCTCAAGCCCAACAAATGCTCGAGGCCAGCGGAGAGACGGTATACCGATTGGGTGAGGTGCAGGCCGGCGGCCAGGGCATTGTCTTTGACTGAACCCGCGGTCAAGTGCCGACTCGTGGTACTGATCAGCGGCGCTGGCAGCAATCTGCAGGCAATCATCGACCGCTGTGCCGACGGATCGATTTCGGCCCAAGTGGCTGCAGTGATCAGCAATCAGGCTGATGCCTATGGCCTAACCCGGGCACGTGAAGCCGGTATTCCGGCTCATTGCCTCGATCATCGTGATTTCCAACGGCGGGTGGATTTTGATGCAGCGATGATAGATCTGGTCGATAGTTTCAGCCCCGATCTTATTGTCCTGGCCGGTTTTATGCGTATCCTGGGGCAGAATTTTGTCGAACGGTACCTGGGAGTTATGTTGAACATACACCCTTCCCTGCTTCCTCTTTATCCTGGCCTCGATACCCATCAACGCGCTCTGGCCGACGGGGTAAAAAACCATGGAGCCAGCGTACATTTTGTAACCGCAGAACTCGACGGCGGGCCGATCCTCATTCAGGGACATGTTCCGGTTGAACCACACGATACGCCCGAAACTCTGGCACAACGAGTGCACACTGTGGAACACCAGATCTACCCGCAGGCGATCGCCTGGTTTGCAAAGGGCCGGTTGCGCTTAAGTGATGGGCGGGCCATGCTGGATGGAATGCCTGTGTTACTTCCTGACAATATCCAGGAGACTTTTTTCAATCTTTCAACCGAGCCTGAACAGTAATCTCGACCTTCGAGTCGCCGAACAACCGTGGAGATTCGGTCGTGGTCCGGGCTGGGTAATTATCTCTTTCAAAAAAACGTCGATAAACGCTGTCCATCACGTCAAAATCGTCAAGACTTGAAAGATGAACATCAGCACGGACGATATCCTTGCACCCCAGTCCAAGCTCATCCAGGATATCGACGATCGCCTGCATGACAGCCTCGGTTTCAAGCGCTGGATCCCCTAGAACGACTCTTCCCGTTGGAAGATCAGCAGCGACCAGTCCCGCCAGGTATGCGTAACGATCGTCAATGACAACCTGGCTAAAGGGTGCGCCGGAGTGGGGCACTGATTTTGGTTGAATTCTGCGGATCATACAATTGCCCTGGCGACGTCGTTGGCCTAAACAACAATCATAAAGCGGAACCGCACACGCCTTCAGCGAGGCTGCCTCAGTGACGAACGGGGGGATCTATCTCGAAAGCCAGATCATCGTCTTTTTCGTAAACACGTACGCTGCCACCCGATTCAAGCTCTCCAAACAGTAGTTCCTCTGCCAATGCCTGGTTAATGCGTTCTCGGATTAACCGCGCCATGGGTCGAGCTCCCATCGTGACATCGTGACCATGGCGCGCTAGCCACTGACGGGCGCTGCTATCAAACTGCAGTGCAACATGTTTGTCGGCCAGTTGACTCTCCAGCTGAAGGATAAACTTGTCGACAACGTGCGCGATGGTCTGCTCATCAAGGGCGCCAAAGCGGATAATCGAATCAAGCCGGTTACGAAATTCCGGTGTAAACAATTTGTTGATCACTTCAGTGTCATCGGTACTGTGATCTTGGGTGACAAAGCCTACCGAGCCCCGCGCCATCTGGGTAGCGCCGGCGTTAGTCGTCATCACGATAATCACGTTGCGAAAATCTGCTTTGCGCCCGTTGTTATCAGTCAGGGTGCCGTAGTCCATAACCTGTAGTAACAGGTTGAAAACATCGGGATGAGCTTTTTCGACCTCATCAAGAAGCAACACTGCATGTGGATTCTTGGTGATCGCCTCGGTTAACAGCCCGCCCTGATCAAAACCCACGTAGCCTGGCGGTGCGCCGATTAAACGCGAGACGGTATGGCGCTCCATATACTCAGACATGTCAAATCGGACCAGCTCAATACCCAGGGTGAGGGCGAGCTGGCGGGTCACCTCGGTCTTGCCCACGCCCGTCGGACCTGAGAACAAAAAAGATGAAATGGGCCGGTCAGGGTTGCCAAGGCCCGAGCGTGACAGTTTGATCGCGCTGACCAACGCACCAATGGCAATATCCTGACCAAAAACCACGCGCTTAAGATCACTCTCCAGAGTTCGCAACACATCTTTATCGGTGGCGCTTACGGTCTTCGGCGGAATCCGCGCCATCTTAGAAACCACGCGTTCGATATCAGGCACGCCGACCGTTTTTTTGCGCTTGGAAGCAGGCGCGAGGCGCGCCTGGGCGCCGGCTTCATCAATGACGTCTATGGCCTTATCTGGCAGATAGCGATCATTGATATACCGCGCAGAAAGTTCGGCGGCGGTGCGTAATGCAGGCGCGGTGTAACGCACGCTATGATATTTTTCGAACTCAGTTTTTAAGCCGCGCAGTATCTCGACGGTTTCCTCGACACTGGGTTCGAGCACATCGACCTTCTGGAAACGTCGGGACAGTGCGCGATCCTTCTCGAATATCCCTCGGTATTCCTGATAGGTTGTTGATCCAATGCACCTGACATCCCCAGACGCCAACATAGGCTTTAGCAAATTGGATGCGTCCATGGCTCCGCCTGAGGCAGCGCCCGCACCAATCACGGTATGGATTTCGTCGATGAACAATACCGCACCCTCGGCTTCTTCAAGATCTGCCAGGACCGCTTTCAGGCGCTGTTCAAAATCACCGCGGTATTTGGTGCCCGCAAGCAAAGCGCCCAAATCCAGCGAGTAGATAGTGCTATCGATCAGCGCCTCGGGAACTTGACCCTCGACAATCTTGCGTGCCAAGCCTTCAGCAATAGCCGTTTTACCGACACCCGCCTCACCTACATAAAGCGGGTTGTTCTTGCGCCGCCGGCACAGAATCTGCATGGTACGGTCGATTTCACGTGAACGACCAATCAACGGATCGATCTTACCGGCAATAGCCTGCTCATTGAGGTTGACGGCAAACACAGCCAATGCGCTCTGGTACTCCTCATCGCTGTCCTCGTCATCGTCATCGCCTTGCTCACGCGGTGAAGGCAGTTCACGCGGCGTGTCGCCCGTGTGGGCGATGCCATGGGAAACATAATTGACAATATCAAAGCGCGACACACCCTCTTCACTCAGAAAATACACGGCATGAGAATCCTTCTCGGCAAACATGGCGATCAGTACGTTGGTGCCAGTAACCTCGCGCTTGCCTGAACTTTGCACGTGCAGGATGGCGCGTTGAATCACACGCTGAAAACCCAATGCCGGCTGCGGATCGATATCCTCTTCCTCGCTCAGCACGGGTACATACTCATCGAGAAATGCCTCGAGTTTTTCGCGCAAACCCCTTACCTCGGCGCCGCAGGCTCGTATCGCCTTGACTGCCGGGGGATTATCCAGCAACGCAGCCAGCAGGTGTTCTACCGTGATGTACTGATGGCGTGCATCACGGGCAGTCTGGATCGCGCTGTTAAGAGAAGATTCGAGTTCGCTTGAAAGCATGGCGATTACTCGGACTCCATCGTGCACTGCAGTGGGTGTTTGTTCTCGCGGGCAAAATTCAACACTTCGCGCACCCGGGTCTCCGCCACCTCGGCCGTGAAAACCCCGCAGACACCAGATCCCTCCGTGTGCACTTTTAGCATGACTTGGACCGCCTGCTCCTGGGCAAGACGGAAGATTCGCTGCAGCACGGTGACCACAAACTCCATGGGCGTGTAGTCGTCGTTGACCAGTAGCACACGGAACAGGCGCGGTTTTTTTAGCCGAGGCTTCGCTTCCTCAACTGAGGTGCCGCTGGTTCGCTGGATGTCTTTACGCTCGCTCATTGTTACCCGGCAAGTGTGCCGCAAATCTATTGCTGTTGTGACTAATATAGGGTCAATGACAGCCTTTTCTCAAGAGGCGGCACAAACACGTCTAACCGCCATGAAGCCCTATTAAAACAGAAAACCGGCACCAGGTTGCCCTGTTGCCGGTTTTGTTTTTTCAGTAACGTACGAAAGTGGAACCCTGACGCCCCGCTAAGTCGGTTTAGCCAGTCGCGAACTGCTCCTCTTCAGTCGAGCCAGTCATAGCCGTTACCGAGGACCTGCCACCTTGAATCACGTTGGTCACGTCGTCGAAATACCCAGCCCCTACTTCGGCCTGATGGCTGGCAAAAGTGTAGCCTCGCTTCGAGGCGGCAAACTCGCGCTCCTGCACCATTTCTACGTAAGCCGTCATACCGTTGCGCACGTACTCGTGGGTGAGGTCGAACATGTGATACCACATATTGTGTATCCCGGCGAGTGTGATGAACTGGAACTTGTAGCCCATAGCTCCCAGTTCGCGCTGAAACTTTGCAATCGTGGCGTCATCAAGGTTCTTTTTCCAGTTGAACGATGGTGAACAGTTATATGCCAGCAACTGGTCGGGGAACTGCTCATGGATTGCATCGGCAAAACGACGTGCCTCGTCTAGATCCGGCACCGCGGTCTCGCACCAGATAAGGTCGGCATACGGTGCGTAGGCAAGACCGCGCGCGATCCCCTGGTCAAGGCCGGCGCGGGTCACATAAA
>JAPKAJ010000422.1 GCA_028825345.1 Arenicellales bacterium
GTTTATTCACGAGAGATTAAACACTGCTCTGTTTGCTTGGATATCGAGAACGAAAAGGGAAACTAACCTTGAAATGAAACAGCTCGTTCAACTCTTTGGTATTTCGTAGTTGCTCACACCTTCTGGAAAAATGTAGAAGTTGAAAACTTCGTGTCAGAATACAGATTTACGATCGTCATATTTCCAACGATGAACCGACTTTGCGCTACTTTTGCCGCCGGTGTTTACCTTCTGGTGACCGCGCTTCCCTCTTTCGCCGCGCCGGCGTCTTTTGGCATCGACCGGATGAATGTGTTGTTCATTGCCGCCGACGATCTGCGTATGAATCTTGGCTGCTATGGCGACAAGGTTGCCGTAACGCCCCATCTCGATCAGCTGGCCGCCCGGGGCATGGTCTTCAATCGTGCCTACTGCCAATTCCCCAGCTGCAATGCCTCGCGCGCTTCCCTCTTGACAGGAATGCGACCCGACACCATCTCAGTTTGGCGACTCAATACCCACTTCCGCAAGGCTGCGCCTGATGTCGTGACCCTTCCGCAGTATTTTAGGAGGCACGGTTACCACACCGAATCCATTGGCAAGATACTCCACAACTACGCCGGCATTACGGACGACGAAAACTCCTGGTCAACGCCGGCTCGCTTTGCCCAGATCAATCACTTCGAAGATTATGCGCTCAAGGACAGCAAACCGGGAAAGATGAAGGGGATCGCCGCTGAGAGCGCCGATGTTGGCGATGATGCCTATATCGACGGCAAGATCACCGAAGACGCCCTCGCCACGATTCAACGACTAACGAAAGAGGAAAAGCCGTTCTTCCTTGCGGTCGGTTTTTACAAACCGCACTCGCCCTACAATGCGCCGAAGAAATACTGGGATCTCTATGATCGCAATGACATCCGGCCGCTTGGGCCGACCAGCCGTCCAGAAGGAGTCACCGATCTGGCATGGTTCAATTTCGTGGAGCTGACCGGGTTCAGCGACGTGCCGCGAACAGGTCCGCTCACCAAGAAACTGGCGGCCCGGCTGCGTCATGGCTACTACGCGGCCACAAGTTACGTTGACGCCAATGTCGGGCGTCTGCTCGAAGCCCTCGAAGAGTCCGGCGAGGCGGAGAATACCATTGTCATATTCTGGTCGGATCACGGCTATCATCTCGGCGAGAACGGCCATTGGACCAAAGTCACGGCCCGCGATCTGGATGGGCATGTTCCGCTCATCGTTCATGCACCCGGCAAGACCGCGGGCCGCACTAAAGCCATTGTCGAATACATCGACATATATCCAACCCTTGCCGGCCTTTGCGAGTTACCAGTTCCCCAAGGCCTGGACGGCAAGAGCTTCGAAGTCATCCTCGACAACCCAAAGCGCAATGGCAAGCAAGCCGCCTTCACGCAAGTTTGCCGCCCTTGGCCCGGGAGGAAGCGGGTTGAGCAAATGGGCTATTCGCTGCGGACTCAGCGCTATCGCTATACGCGCTGGGTTGATTTCAAGACCAAGAGAACCCTCGCCGAAGAACTCTACGACACAAAGTCCGACCCCTTGGAACGCAACAATCTCATCGGTAATCCAGATTCCGCCGCAACGAGCGCGCGTCTGGCCAAACTGATGGATGAGACGAATTGAATTGCAATAAACCAGGCCTGTCATCAACGGTATCCCTATAAAATCCGCCCTTCTTCGTCATTCAAACAGCCTTGACCGCCGAGACTTCATCACCGGCGTCACGCTTGGTCTGACCTGCGCAGCGCTTCGCCCCTCTGAAATCCTGCCGCTGAATCTGGCTCGACTGTGAAGCGATATCTATATGTCACCAACGATGCTGAGCGACGGGTTGATATCTTCGACATTGGATTGGGCGAACGCGGGGAAACACCCCCCACCGAACTCCTCCGAAAACACGGTGGCAAGACGGGTGAAGAATTGAAAGCTGCTGGCAACTAAACCAACCCGCTCCACC
>JAPKAJ010000423.1 GCA_028825345.1 Arenicellales bacterium
GACCAGTTACCACGTCGGCGATTCAGCAGAACTGGTGGTGGGTCAGCGCACCCGAATCAAGCATAAGACCCAATGCCACTCGCCCGTGGGCATCGCTGAGGCCAATGGCTTGCTGGATGAGAAGCAGGCGTTGTTTCATCCGCGTCGGCATCTGCTCAACAATATGGTGGGAGATCCTGCGCTATGGCTGGAGAAGACGGGGCCATTGGAATTGGCGGCGCGCGATACCGTGCTGGTGGCTAGCGATGGGCTTTGGGACAACCTTTTTGTCTCAGAGGTCATCGAGGCAATCCGGGCAGGCCCAATGCTACAGGTAGCGCAGTTGCTTGCCGATACCGTGATAACCCGTATGGCTACACCCGCTGCCGGCGTACCATCAAAACCCGATGATGTCAGTTTTATCCTCTATCGTCCGCATCAGTTCGACCTGCCGGATTGAGTGATCGATGGGGTACACCTGGAGGCCCCCGTCAAGGTGCTTGGGAGACCTTCCCTCTAAAGGGTTACCTATCAAGGGGACACTACTGGGCCGGTGAAACCGCGATTGCGACCTGTTTATTGATCAGCAGTTGGATAAGACTCAGTGGGCGATCAGCGGGAGATTAATTTTTTAATCACCCCCCAGTTCCTTAAGTATCTTTTGTGTCTTAGCCACCTGTTCAGTGGCGAATTCATAGTACTGCGCATGGCTGGCACTGCGAAAGACTTGCGCGACCGCCTCGAACCCAGTCAATGCCACGCGAGCGAGGCTCGCATCGTTTAGCCGTTGGGCGAGGGTTTTTTGCGCAACCGCAAGGTTGGCCATTGTCATGGCCCAGGCCATTGGCATCTGCTCATGAGTCCATTCCTTGAGCGCGTTCTCATAGGCAGCGATAGCGTGCTCCAGTATCTGTGTATTCTCCTCTCGCTCTCCGAGCTTTTGCAGTGCGGCGCCAAGATTATTTTGTGTCATCGCCCAGTCCTGGGGTACGCGCTCGCGCGTTCTTTCAGCGAGTGCATTCCGGTACGCCGCGACCGATTTTTCCAGGGTTCGGGGACTCTTGCGGTGTTCGCCCAGCATTCGCAGTGCGGTACCGAGATTATTTAAGGTTGCAGCCCAGTGCAGCGGGACTTGGTCACGAGTCCATTGCAGCAACACCTGTTTGTATGCCTCGACAGATCGTTTCAGTAGCTGCGTGTCGTTTTTTCGCTGTCCGAGTGCTTGCAGTACCGAGCCAAGATTATTTTGTGTAGAGGCCCATTCGCGAGGGGAGTTTTCCTGAGTACGCACTTCAAGCGCACATTCGAAGGCTTGCAGTGATTTTTCCAACATCTCCGTGTTGTTTTGACGCTGTCCGAGGATGCCCAGAGTATTGCCCAGATTATTCTGTGTGGCTGCCCATTCAAGCGAGGCCTTCTCACGACCCCGCTCTGAGAGCGCATTCTCAAAAGCGATAATCGATTCTTCCAGCATCCGGGTGCCGCGCCGGCGTTGTCCAAGCACGCCAAGCGCATTACCAATATCATTTTGCGTTGTGGCCCAGTCCAGCGGCTTTTGAATTTTAGGTACTAATGTCAGGACCGTGTCTTGATAAATGTGGATGCACTCTTCGAGCGCAGCGTTATCCATGAACTCCCGGCCAAGATCGGCCAAAATCAAAGCTCGCCTGCTCTGGTAGCGCCATTGCAGTGACGGGTCCAGCCCTGGCAGTACGGCAGCTTGGGCGTAAAACTCCGCCGCACGCGGGTACTCCTGCAAAAGAGCGCCAAGCAGCGCTTCTCCTGCACGGATACGAGCGAGGTTTAACGACGCTTCGCCTGATTCAACAGCACGCGCATAAGCTTTCGCCAAAGCGTTACTCGCCTTATCCAGTGAGAATGTGTCACCGGGTTGTAGAAAATGGTTTGCCTTTGCAAGTGCGGCGGCAATCTTAGGATCTTTCCAGGCAACGCCCCAATCATCTTTACCGAGCTGACGCAG
>JAPKAJ010000101.1 GCA_028825345.1 Arenicellales bacterium
TCGATAATTGAGTGACCATTAACTTTTCAACATAAAAGTTGGCGAACCATCATTAACGAGCGCTACATCCATATGGGCATCGAACACACCTGTTTGTACGGGTATATCGCCGGTACGTATGTTTTCGACAGGCAGTTCATATAGTGGTTCAGCGATCCCAGGATCAGCCACACGTAAGCTCGGTCTTAGCCCTTTGGTTGTGTCTGCACCCAACGTAAATTGTATTAGCCTATTGATAGTGATTGATGGTGGGACTTAACCGCGCTTCACTATTGATAGCGGCCAGGTGTACATAGCAGATTGTGACAGGAAGGGGCGTTAATGCTGCCTATACTCCGACCCGATCTCTATGGCACGCTGGCCACTCTGGAAGGTAGGTAACCATGAGCGACGGCAGTCTCGTCGCCTCGAAAATCGCTACACGGGTTTGATGAGGTCGCCGCTGAGTGCGGTGGACCTGCGGCCGTCGGTCCCCACAGGAATCTCGCCATTCAGCGTAATCCGGTAGAGCTCTCGGCTGAAGTCAGTATCGAAAATATCGCCGATGGCCTGATGCTGGGTAGCACGGTTATCCCAAAACGCGATACTCCCCGCACTCCATCGAAACCGGATCGTGAACTCCGGCTGCAAGCAATGCTCCCAGAGGTATTCCAGCAGGCACTGGCTTTCTCTCGGCGTAAGGCCGACGATATGGTCGACATAGGCCGAGTTGGTGAAGAGCATCTTCTCACCCGTCTCAGGGTGGATGGTCACCAGCGGATGCTCGGAGACCATGGCTTTGTCCTCGATCAGTTCGTTGTATCCGCTTTTGTCTTTCGGATCGAGTGCGCGCTTGTACTGGTGAATGGCCCTTAATGAACTCAGGAACTCCTGCATCGGTAAAGACAGCGCCTCAAACGCTTTGGCCATATTGAGCCATTGGGTATCACCGCCATAAGGCGGAAGGACCACAGACCGAAGAATCGATGCAGACGGTGGATTAATCGCTGCCGTGATGTCTGTATGCCAGCCAGTCCAGGCGCGCTTTACGCTGACGTTTCCGGCCTGTGCTGTCCGGTGTTTCACAACGGGATAAATTTCGGGATAGTCGCTGTGACTGCCGAATATGACGTGACCCGGTGTCGGATCGCCGAATCGTTTCGCAAAGGAAATATGCTGTGGGTGCGTTAGCTCTTGACCCCGAAAGAAAACAACACGCCACTTCAACAGTGCGTTACGAATCTGATCCACGTGATCCGTTGTGAGCGGGTGGCACAGATCAACTCCGCTGATCTCGGCACCAGTGTGTACCGACAGCGGCGTAATCTGCAGTTCGCCGGACGTATTTTTATCCTGAGCAGTCATCAAGGCTTAAGAAAGACCAGGGGGAGATTCACTAGTCCACAGTATATTGCAAAATGTCTGCCTAAAATGATGAGAAAATTTAATATGAATCTGGAGAATACCGAGGTGATCAATCGGGAGCGCTACCAGTCGATTGATCAGGTGATTTCAGGACAGCCTACTGGCAGGAAGGGATGTTGCTGCCCGAGTCTTAGAATAATTTTTCGAATCATATTTACATCCCTTGTCGCTAAACCGACGTCACAGCGTAACCTGCACCAGTCACAACCAATCCTTTGGATAACCTTCGGCCACGCTCACGCGAGAGCCCAGAGCACTGTATGGTCTGATGGTGTTGTAGTGTCTCCACCATTGTTCGATGATGATTTGAGCCTCTTATACGCAATCTAGGCTGCGTCTAAATCTTCGAATATCTTCAATCAGTAGATCGGGCTCCTCCATTGCCGCAAAATGGCCGCCATGCGGCATTTCTGTCCACTGCGTAACGTTATAAATCCGGTCGGCATAACTTCGCGGAGGCCACGCCAGAAGTTCTGCGGGAAACACCGCACACCCGGTTGGTACTTCGACCCGTCTTCCCTGTGTTGATAAGACCCTTCCACCCTCCTCTCGACGACCGTAGTAAATCCACGAGGCGGTATTGAAGGTCCCAGTAATTACGTACACCATAATATTGGTCAGCAGCTGATCTTTAGAGTAGACGCTCTCGATATCTTCGCCCTTCAAATCAGACCAGCCGTGCATCTTTTCCAATATCCATGCGGCCACACCCACGGGACTATCCATCATTGCGTAACTCAGGGTCTGAGGCTTGGTAGCCTGCTGAGTCCGGTAGCCATTTTGTATTATCTGGTCTTTTTCAAACTGCTCTGCCCAGGCAACCTCTTCAGCACCCTGTGGTCCGTCTTTATGTCGCATGGTGAAAATGTTGATATGAATCGCAGAACACGCAGGTGCGTGCTCATAACCCAGCCAGCTTGATATGGCTCCACCCCAGTCTCCGCCCTGCGCGATATAGGTTTCATAACCCAAGACATTAGTCATCAGGCTATTAAAGATGCCCGCCATCTTTCTTGGGCCATAAGGACGCGGCGGACGGCC
Organism: Arenicellales bacterium; assembly: GCA_028825345.1. Taxonomy (GTDB): domain Bacteria; phylum Pseudomonadota; class Gammaproteobacteria; order Arenicellales; family UBA868; genus UBA868. The sequence continues at coordinate 2,446 of JAPKAJ010000101.1, forward strand.
GGAAAAACCGAAGCCAGGCAAAGAGGGCGCAACCACGTCAAACGCATCATCTACGCTTCCGCCATGATTTTCTGGATGCGCAAGCAGATCGACAAAATCCACAAACTCTACAATCGAGCCCGGCCAGCCATGGCTGAGGATAAGTGGCTTGGGATTATCGCCACTACCTTTTTCATAAATAAAATGGATATCGATTCCATCAATTGGTGATTTGAAATGGGTGAATTGGTTGAGTCGCGTTTCCTGTTTACGCCAATCAAACCCGTTTACCCAATAGTCGCAGAACTCCTTCATGTAATTCAGGTTGGTACCATATTCCCAGCCACCATCGTCTGGCATTTCGTGCCATGGGAATGCTATTACTTTTTTGCGAATAGCATCCAACGTTTCGGCTGGAACATCTATCTTGAATGGCTCAACGTCAAGCATGTATGTGTAGAATGATTTGTTATTTATCCAAATTAACGCAGGGCAATTGCATTGCCGTCCAGAGACAAATTAAATAATTCGTGAGGACAGGAATTGAAGACAGTATTAAAACACACGACGAGACATTCAAACTCGCTACAGATGTAGATTCTCAAATCCTCTTGAGCCCTTTTAAGTCCGATTGCGTGAAAGTCGGAGTGCGAGGATTGTTATCAATAAAGGGTTTTATTGAAGTCTTCTAGACTTCATTTGGGACTCATAGTCCATTAGTCGAAGGTTCGAGCCCTTCCGGGCCCGACATTTCCACTAAATTTTCCGCGTTTACGGCTACCCAGAACGTCTTGGTCTGCAGGTTAGGCAACAACAAGGCCGCAACAAATCGACTCATAGCAGCCAAGCGTTTATAGCAGATTGTGGCAGGAAGGGATGTTAATGCTGCCTATACTCGGTCTTCGATCATTAGTTTGTCCTTATAGCTAAATTATCTGTTCTACGTCGTTTGCCATGCTAGCATGATAGCAATCGAGAGAATGGTGGTTCGCAAATGGCGTGGCGCAAAAAAGCCTATAACGTAGAAACGCTTCGGCAGCTGGCGAAGGCTGAACTTCCACGGCCGATTTTTGATTTCGCGGATGGTGGGGCTGAGGACGAGCGAACTCTGCGCCGAAATGAGAGCGCTTTTGATGATTACTGGTTAGTGCCAAGACCCATGAATGGTGCAGCAGACCGCGACCTATCGGTAGAATTTCTAGGACATCGTTATAGCATCCCACTAGTTATCGGGCCGACTGGACTTTCCGGCTTGTTTTGGCCGGATGGAGAATGCGCGACGGCGCGAGCGGCAACTGCAACCGGTGCCGGATTTTGCTTGAGTCATGGATCAGTTTGTACTCTTGAGGCGCTTGCAGAAACCAAAGCTCACCCAAGATGGATGCAAGTATTTTTGTATCGGGACCGACCGTTCACCAAGGAACTGGTTCGTCGGGCCGAAGCTGCAAATTACGATGGAATTGTCTTAACAATCGATAATCAGCTGTTAGGAAAACGCGAACGCGATCTTGCAAATGGCTTTACCATCCCGCCGGAATTTAGCCTCGTCCAATCCGTAGCTATGCTTGGTAAGATTAAATGGTGGTGGCGTATGCGCGGTGAATTGAGGCGTATTACTTTTGGCAACTATGTCCGCCCCGGGAAAAAGGAAGACATCAAAAAGCTAGCTTCGCGCATGGCGGAACTTCTTGATCCCTCGCTTAGCTGGAAAGACGTAGATTGGATCCGGGGTATGACTTCCAAGCCATTAATTATTAAAGGCATACTTAGCGGTGACGAGGCCGAAGCAGCGATTAATCATGGGGCTGATGCCATCGTCGTTTCCAACCATGGTGGGCGCCAATTGGATGGCGCTGTCTCGTCGTTGGATGCTTTGCCAGGCATCGTCCGGCAGGTCGACGGTCGCATTCCTGTACTTTTAGATGGCGGAGTGCGCCGAGGCACCGATGTGGTCATCGCTTTGGCGTTGGGAGCCACAGCGTGTCTCCTTGGTCGGCCTCAGCTTTGGGGTGTTTCTGTGGCAGGCGAGGCAGGAGTGCGGCATTTGCTGGAGATTTATGCCAAAGAAATTGATACAGCCATGGGGCTTTGCGGGGTCGGGAAGATTGCCGATATTGACCTTAGCTTACTAGCTAATCGACCAGGTAACGGCTGATTAAATTGAGATTTTATCAACGTCTAATGCAGCATACGGTTTCGATTGAATGGACCAACCGCACTGTGCTGTTAGCAGACCCTAACTGCGCTCCACTACCGCCTATTGCCTCCCATGCCTGATACCACGCAATTTTTGTCATTGTGGCCAACCGTACTTATGCGTGACCGCCTGCCAGCGGATCAGGCCATAACCCAAGCGTTGGTCGATGAGATCACGCGCCTCGACAGCGAACGCGCTGATCTGACAACGGGCTATCTTGAAGACAACCTATTCACCTCAGAACACCCGGCACTGGTATGGCTGCGCGAATGCATCAATCACGCTGTCATTCGCTATATCGATCACAGTGCTATCGATTACGCCGTTGACTGGCATCTGCAGGGCTGGGCCAACGTCAACCGCTTTGGCGACTACCACAACCTGCATAACCATCCGCACGCCTGGCTGTCCGGTACGTACTATGTGTCCGTACCTGATACCCCGATTGACCTGCCCGGACGCTCCGATCGGACCCCGGGTGCAATTTCCTTTTTTGACCCCCGGCCCCAGGCGAACATGACGGCTATCAAGGCCGATGGTCAGGTTGACCCGGAGCACCGAATCCAACCATGCTCAGGCGACATTCTTCTATGGCCTGCCTTTGTCCATCACCTGGTACATCCAAATCTCTCGCAGGATCATCGTATCTCGGTATCCTTTAACGTAGTGCTGCGCTGGTCTGACACTTACCTGCCCACGCACTGACGATAATCAATACCGTTGGATCAAAGCTCACGGGCAAACCGACCTGCCGGCGATTCTCAATTAACGTACAAACCGACTACCTCGAAGCCGATGAGCGCCGCCTGATGAGGTCACGCGCTGCAATCATCGCGCCGCCTGTGATCAAAAAGGCGGCGACGATGATCGATAACCGGGGTGACTCCAGCCCCAGGGCCAGCAAGGCCGCGGTGGATAAAAGCGGCGCCAGATAGGCGCCAGCACCAAGAACCCGAAGATCGCCCCGCTTGCAGCCATAATCCCAGACGAAAAATGCCAAGCCGACCGGCCCAACCCCCAGCCCCAGCACGGCCCACCAGGCGAGCGCTGTCTGCGGCCACAAAGTCTGCTCGAACAGCAGATGGCAGATGCCGGCGAGGAAACTGCTGACCAGACAGAACCCGGTGACAAGACTGGTAGGCACTTTTGAAAAAATTCGATTGCTGACCGAGTAAGCAGACCAGATGAGCGCGCAAGCACCGGCAGCCAGATAACCTACCGGCTCGGTGATGATTAGCCCCCTGCCCCGGCCAAGCACGATGACAGCCACACCGACGAATCCCAACACAGCACCGACAACGTGGTGTACTTTTAACCGGTGGCCCGGCAACGCCGCAGAAAATAATACGATCAGCAGCGGCCAAAGATAGGCGATAAGGCTGACTTCGGCCGGTGAGCCGTGACGTAACGCGGTGAAATAAAAAAAGTGATAACCAAAAATACCCCCTACACCATGCAGCCAAACCGACAATGGCTGGCCCGTTAACAGCCGAAGTTCTCCCCGGATACCCGTCCAGATAAGACCAAGCGCGCCACCGATTGCAAAACAGACTGCTGCAAGCTGAAAAGGCGGAACAGCACCGGTCGCCACGGTCAGTGCCGCCAACAGCGACCACATCAGGATCGCCGTGAATCCGACCAGGGTGGCACTTCGGTAAAAACCTTGATCTAGGTCAACGTCTTCAGTCATCAGATTACCTAAGGTCCACGCATAACAAAGTAGGAGATTAATTTACAAAACAGGATCGTTTTCGGGCGCAGGCCGATTTACGTTTCGTTGCCAGGCCATAGACTGCGCCCCGTACACCCAAAACGATCATACCTCTTTTTCAGAGCAAATCCTGGGTCACCGGTTACTCCCCATTGCGCATCCAACCCCCCAACCGGTGATCCGGGATTTTTCTGTAATCGCTATTGGTCCCTGCTTGGTATACTGCCGCCAGCGAGTCCCCGTAGCTCAGCTGGATAGAGCAATCGCCTCCTGGGTTATTCTGGGCACCAGGCTTTGGAAACAATCTGTGTGAATCTGCTCAAACTCGGTGAAACCTCAGCACAATAGGTGGTGGCAATACCGAGCCAAGCCCGCCTGTGGCGGGAAGGTGTAGAGACTTGACGGGCAGCGCCTAAGGGCCAGTCGGCCTACTGGCGAAGATAAAGTCCAGACTCCAAACGGGTTTTAGGATCCGGCAGTGAAAACTGTAGGGGTATGAAGCGATAGGTCGCAAGTTCGAATCTTGCCGGGGACGCCAATTTTCGCAGTAGGTCGTTGTTAAACTAACTGTGGATAAAGTGTGAGTAAGTGGGGGATTAACTGGGTGCAAGCTGTGGCTTATTCTTCCAGCGGGTTCCGAGCTTACCTCCATGAGTCTTTGGTGCACTTATGACAGTTAGTGACACGTTACCATCAAAACCCGCTGGAATCCTGCGTCGTTTTGGGGCTATGGTCTACGATGGCTTCGTAGTCGCTGCCATTCTCTTTATCGCTGCCCTGCCCCTGCCAGTACTGGATCAGCTTGCGTCGGGTGAGGCTTGGGCTCTGACCATTAAGCGGGTATATCTGCTTGGCGCCTGTTTTGCCTATCTGGGGGGCTTTTGGGTTCACGGCGGCCAAACGGTTGGCATGAAAGTCTGGCGACTGCACTTATTGCGGGACGATGGCCATCAACTGCGCTGGAAAGATGCCTTTTGGCGCTTTACAGTATCCTGCCTGTCGTTGGCAGCACTAGGGCTGGGTTTTTTCTGGGTATTCGTCGATCCTCATCGACGCACCTGGCACGATCATCTGTCTCACACCTATATTGCCAAAGTTGAATCTGCTTAATGCTTAAGGTTTATTTGTCGAATATGGAAAACCTGTCAGAGCACAGTATTCACTGAGCAAAAATGACCAGGACTGAAGATATGAGCGAAAACCAAGCAACGCTCGTGATAAATGAGCTACAACAGGAAAATAAAGAACTGAAACGTCAGGTTAAGATGTATAAAGCACAGGCTAAACGCCATTGGATGATGATCCTGGTATCGGCTGGGTTGTTTGTTTTGTTGGTGATGAATAGATGAGGCGCTCAATTCTCGCGATCTGTTGGGGTGCTTTGGGTGTAATCGCACCCGTGCACGCGGCGTCAATTGCAGCGCCTGAACCGGCGAGCGGCTGGCAGGCAAAACCCGCAGTGCAGGCCGAACGCTTCATGGCGGTAACAGCCCATCCGCTGGCCACCCAGGCGGCAGTCGATGTTCTTTCCAACGGTGGCACTGCGGTCGATGCCGCCATTGCCGCACAAATAGTGCTTAACCTGGTAGAGCCCCAGTCCTCAGGTATTGGTGGTGGCGCATTCATGCTGTACTGGGATGCAGCCACACGGCAACTGCACACACTCGACGGTCGTGAAACCGCCCCGGCTGCGGCGGACGCCAACTACTTTCTCGATACCAATGGCGCTCCTCTTAAGTGGCGCGAGGCTATGGTGGGCGGCCGCGCCGTTGGCGTTCCAGGAACACTGCACCTACTGCATACAGCACACAATCTTTTTGGAAAGAAGCCATGGGCCGAACTCTTTAAGCCGGGTATCACGCTGGCCACTGAGGGCTTTAGCGTATCGCCACGACT
>JAPKAJ010000424.1 GCA_028825345.1 Arenicellales bacterium
CGGGATTTTTCTTACCAGCTTATCTGGCATCTTCTGTTTGCCTCTGTTCAAAAAACGCATCTGTCTGACAATAGGCTTTCGCCTTGAGGACCGTATTGATTAGTTTTTACTCTATAAAGTTCTTTGATGCCTCTTCAGTGCGCCTATATTTTATTCGAAAAAATGATACAAACTCAGTTCTCTAGGTCGGGCAAACGGCTAGAGCAATCGAAAGTTTTGAGACGATTTCATCAATATGCTCGTCTTCCAAAATAAACGGCGGCGCCAGTAGCACATGGTCTCCATTTTTGCCATCGCGGGTACCAGACATCGGGTAACAAATAAGGCCCGCCGCAAAAGCGGCCTTTTTGACCTTCCCAGCCAACCCAATCGTAGGGTCGAATGGGGTTTTAGTCTCCCTGTCTTTTACCAACTCAAGCGCCCGGAACAGCCCACGACCCCGAATATCACCCACATGGGGATGTGAGCCAAACTGCGCTTTGAGTGCTTTATCGAGTTTGTCGCCCATTTTGCACACGCGTGGCACAAGATTACGCGTTAGGATCGCCTGGACAACCGCATAACCGGCCGCACTCACCACGGGATGCCCCAAATACGTATGGCCATGCTGAAAAAATCCCGAGCCATTCTCGATGGTCTCGTAGATCTGTGTTGTGCAGAGCATCGCGCCGATGGGCTGATAACCTGCCCCCAGGCCCTTGGCAATACACAATATATCCGGCACCACGTCATCTGCTTCGCAGGCAAAAAGGTGTCCCGTTCGACCCATGCCGCACATCACTTCATCCAGAATTAACAACACACCGTAGCGGTCACAAATTTGGCGTATGCGCTTAAAGTAGCCTTCCACCGCAGGGACGGCGCCGGCCGTGGCACCGACGACAGGCTCAGCCAGAAACGCCATAACGGAATCTTCGCCCAACCTGAGAATCTCGTCCTCGAGTTCCTGCGCGACGCGCTGGCCATAGTCAAAGCTCGTTTCATTTTCGCGCCGATCAACGTATTCATAGCACGGCGATATATGCGAAACATCAACCAGCAGCGGTGAGAATTGCTCTCGACGCCATTCGTTGCCACCCACCGCAAGCGCCCCCAGGGTATTACCATGGTAGCTCTGCCGCCGCGCAATCAGATGACGTCGCTGCGTTTCGCCCTTTTCCACAAAATACTGGCGAGCAAGTTTGATGGCCGCTTCAGTGGCTTCCGATCCGCCCGATACAAAAAGAACCCGGCCTAGCTCACCTGGCGCATGATCGATGAGAAGATCAGCCAGTTTCTCGGCAGGCTCGGAGGTAAAAAAACCCGTATGGGCAAAAGCGAGCTTGCCGACTTGATCCTGAATGGCAGCAATAACATCCGGGTCACCATGGCCCAGGCAAGACACCGCTGCACCGCCGGAGCCATCAAAATAGTGTTTGCCCGAGGCATCGATCAAATAACAGCCCTCGCCTCCGACAGCCATTGGTGGTGACAATTTGGTATGACGGGGAAATACGTGCGACATCTCAACCTCCAGCTAACTCTACAGACGACAGTTTATCGTTGTTGGCATAAACCTGGCGTGTAAGTTCTATGTTTCTGATCTGCTCATTTAGCGCGCTTACAGAAGCCGCATTATCATGCCAAGGCGGAATTAGGTTCCGTTTTCCCCAACGACTGGCATGTCATTGGTATGGCAGTGCACTCCGCCACCTGCAGCCCAAGATTCAAGCATCTCAATGACATATACATCGCGCCCGGGAAAATAATCTTCCAGGCGGGTTTTTGCAGCCCTATCCGTCTGTGCGTTACCAAAACCCACCGTTATCACAAACCCGTTTCCAACAAGCCAGTTGAGATAATTGGTGTCGTAGGTTTTGCCCCGGTACTCCACAGACCCTTCAATGGGATCTCTGATCACATTAAACCCAGCCGCCTCAATAGTCCTCGCAGCTGCATCAAAAA
>JAPKAJ010000425.1 GCA_028825345.1 Arenicellales bacterium
AGATTGACTGGAAGCGCTCTCAAGCGATGTAGGTAAACTCCCACGCGACGCGTGAGAATTTAGATACTCGTCTACCAGCCGCGATCCGGCACTTGGTCCTGTCCCCTTGATTTCTTACGATACAGGATGATTGTCATTTGCCGAACTTGCCCTCGGCTTTCATTTTGCTCGCAATCCGTTCTGCCACCATGACACACCCCAGGTAGGTATTACCGCATGGGATGGTTGGCATGACCGATGCATCGGCGACGCGCAAGTTCGGGATACCGTGAACCCGGCAATCGGTATCGAGTACCGGACCCATCGGACAGGTACCGACCATATGGCCGTAGCTAATGGTGTTGCGTTCAAGTGCAACAGAGACTGCATCCGATGCACTAAGATCGTGAGGTAATATGGGTTGTAGTTTTTGTGCTTTAAAGGCGTCGGATTGTTCCCAAATCGCTATTTGATCGAATGCATGTCGCAACCGCTCTGGTGCATCTTCAGGCAGCGGCGGTGCGACGACCTTGGGATCGGCCTCTGGCGTGTTGCCGAGGCGAACGCTACCGCGACCGCTGGAGCGCAACAGGAAAACAGCAAGCATGCACATGGTCGCTGTACTCGTGGGTGTCGCGAAAAACTTCATTATACTCAGGACTGTTTTCAAACTAGGGTTTTTGGAATTGTTGTCCTTCGGACTCGATCCACTACCGAGTAGCCTGGCTTTCTCCTTAAAGGTCAGCGGGTTTGTTTCGGGGTTATGGATCGAAACCGGCATCACATGGTAGTCGATATCTTTACCATTTGATGCCCCAACGAGCACGACCTGAGCCGGTCCGGCACTGCCTCCTCTGGGTCCGTCATGCCAGTAGGGAATACCAGTGCCGATGTGATCGCTCATGGTTGACCCCACCGAAAGATCGGCGTGGACCTTAATGCCGTATTCTGCAAGATGCGCTTTTGGCCCGACGCCGGATCTGAGCAACATAGTAGGGGTCCAGATCGCGCCAGCCGTGACGACGATTTCATCTGCCTCGATTTCTTCACCGTTTGCTAACAGCACACCTGTGGCGCGACCATTGCTGAACTCGATTTTCGCCACCTCAGCACGGGTTCTTATCTCAATGTTGTCGCGCTTAACCACCTCGTCAGTTAGGTAGGCGAGACTGGTCGAAACCCGTTTTGCTTGCTCATCAATTGTCACTGGGAAGATGCCAATTCCCGGAAGCTGGCTGGGATCATTGATGTCCGTTGCAACTGGTTGCCCACCTTTGATCATGCCGTCAAAAAAAGCTGCCTGGCCATGGGCAAGTTCGTCACGGCGCCATCTCCGGACGGGTAATGGACCTTCTCCACCATGAATCGGCGTATTGCCGAAATCTATATCGCGCTCTGCTGCGATGAACGTGTTTTTGACATCTTCCCAGCTCCATCCGGTAAGACCAGCCTCTGCCCAGCTGTCATAGTCCGCTGGTTGTCCCCGTAACGTCGCTAACCCGTTAGCTGCAGACGTACCGCCCAGCATTCTGTTTTGTATCATCGATATTGAACCCGTGCGAGAAGCCATTGCTTGGGAAACGACATTCTCACCTTCACCAGTCCATACGTCAGTTGCATTGATCGGTTCCAGAACGGTCGAGTCGTAAGCCTCGTGGCCAGGACCTGCTTCCAGTAGTGTGACGAAAATGTTGGGGTCTTCACTCAATCGTGATGCCAGCACCGAACCAGCTGTGCCGCCGCCAACGATAACTATGTTGTGCTTGGATTTAGGTATATTAAATCTCCGTATTCTGTTTGGATTGTTTTCTGAGTCTAACACAATGGGCCTCTGGCAGACTGCTCCTTCTTGTTTCTTTGTTCAGCCACTTTTATCTCCTAGATATCACTATTTAATCAACTAAACCAATACTTCTAAGCCGCGTTCAATGCACCACATGGCAGACAGCCCTCCGAGCAG
>JAPKAJ010000426.1 GCA_028825345.1 Arenicellales bacterium
CCGCCAATCAATACTGTGCCGTTTTCAAACTGCTTCAAGGACAGAGCACGACCTTGGGCACCAACCACCGGTTTCACAAACGGCGGCATCCGGGCTGTGATCATTAGCATCGGGGCCTTGACTTCCACCGGAATCCTTTCTCCAAGCAAATTGGCTATCTGTCCACCCCATGCGCCAGCGCAATTGATCAATGTTGATGCTTCGAACTGGTCTTGTGATGTCAATAAACGCCACAACTCAGCACCACGCTCTATTCGCATGAGTTCGACACCCTCAAAAAATCGGACGCCGAGGGCCTCAGCCTTGCGTTTGAAAGCGTGGATGGTCCGGTAGGGATTGGCATGCCCGTCTCCGTAGACCACCATGCCGCCAATGCAGTGATCAGAAACTGCCGGGAGTAATTCTCTCAACGTTTCTTGATCAACAATGTCTTCATGTGTAAAGCCCAACTCTCGTACTTGTTGGGATCGATACTGAAGTTCCGCGAGTTGGTGTGTAGTTTCAGCCACCTTAACCTGTGCGCTCGGCACAAAACCACAGTCATCATCAACCAGATCGCGGATGTTGAGCCAGATTTCCCGTGACGCCATGGCAATGGGAATTTCAGGGAGAGCACGGCCAAGGATTCGAACTCCGCCGGCGTTGACGCCCGAGGCATGTCGCCCGACATGATCTTTTTCCAAAACGATACAACTGACCCCTCGGGCTGCGAGCTGAAGAGCGGCAGAACACCCGTGCAGGCCGCCACCGATAACGACCGCATCAGCAGAAATACGGTTTGCCTGGTTCACCATATAGAATCGGTTGGTCTGCCTTGCTAAGGGGATTTGGTGGTGCCGAAGATCGACCTGAACGAAACCCTGATCTGGGAGCTATCATGGGGTGACGATTTTATTAGGACTCTGGATGGGTATGGGTATGGGTATGGGTATGGGTATGGGTATGGGTATGGGTATGGGTATTGTAGGGCGGTATATCCGCCGTATAGTGCCATGCGGCTGGTACCATTTTTAATCGTAGCTCATGAAACGGGTTGAGGTCGCAGTGATCGGCGGTGGCTTGCTTGGCTCAGCCTTTGCTTATGGGCTGAGCAAGTGCAGCAACAGTGTCGGCCTGATCGATGAGGGAGATAACGCCATTCGTGCTGCCCGAGGTAACTTTGGCCTCGTCTGGGTCCAGGGAAAAGGTCGTGGTATGCCCGAGTATGCGCGTTGGTCGCTAAAGTCAGCTAATGACTGGCTCGCGTTCAGTAATGAGCTGGGTGAGAATACTGGGAGCTCGGTCGGTTATCACAGGCCGGGTGGGTTCTGTATCGCAGTAGACGACGACGAATTGAGTGCCAATCTGGAGATACTGGAACAGTTACGCGAGGAAGCCGGGACCGATGGTTACGAGTACGAGGTTGTGGAGAATCCGGCGCTGGCTGGATCGCTTCCTGGCATCGGACCTGATGTGCCGGGTGCCACGTATTGTCCGCACGATGGACATGCCAACCCGTTACGGCTGCTGCGCGCGCTGCAGGAAGGTTTTGATCTGAACGGAGGCACGTACCTACCGTGTTCACACATCAGTCGGATTGCCCCGCTCGGGTCGGGCGGTTTTGAACTTTATAGCGGTGAGCGTTTGGTCGCTGGCTGCGAAAAGCTGGTGATGGCGGCAGGCCATGGCATCCGGGATCTTGCCGCCCAACTGGGGCTGGCGGTGCCTGTTTCGCCGGTACAGGGTCAGATCGTAGTGACTGAAAGAAGTGTTAATACTCTGGCCTATCCTACGAACTATGTCCGTCAGACGGACGAGGGCAGTTTTATGCTCGGGCCCTCGGCCCGGGATGTAGGCTTTGACCTGGATACCCAGACGACCACGTTGCGCGATATCGTGCGCCGGTGTACCCGTGCTTTTCCCTATCTTAGGGGTTTGCGTATTCAG
>JAPKAJ010000427.1 GCA_028825345.1 Arenicellales bacterium
ACCGGCTCGGGTTCCAAAATTGAGTTAAAGCCTTTACCTGAAGACGACCCACGGCAGCGCCAACCTGATATCACTTTGGCGACAAAGTTATTGGACTGGAACCCCAAAGTAGATCTCAAGGCCGGCCTAGATATCACTATTGAGTATTTCCGGGATCGGCTTTAGTCAAAGTGCCTTCGATTACGGTCTTGCGGGTTTCGTAGTCGGCAAACTCACAGGCTCAGCCTGTGAGCCAGTAGCCGGAGCAAAATGCTCTCGTGTTGAAACTAACGGGAGTAGACGATGAGTGATCTGGTTGATTTTTTGGGGTGGCTGGGGTTAACCCTTTGTTGTGCGGTCGTCGTGGGCTACGGTCTTGAGTCCTTTGGAGCAAACCTGGAGGCTGCCCAGTCGCTGGCGCTTGGGCTTTGTGCCAGCATTGGCGCAGGGAGTGCCAGTTATCTTTTACTGCACTGGTTGTCGCCAGTGCTATTACTGTCCCGATGGTTGTCAAAGAGCGTCAACCCTGGCAAAACATATAGCTTGTTTAGAGTGGTGTCAGTGCGAGCCTGATCTACGTTTTGGTATTAAGTATTTTAGGCAACTTCGTTTTCGATCTAGACGACTCTGCCGAGCGTCTCATTGTTCGACGAGGCTTTAAGGATCGAATCGACAGTGTCTGAACGCAAGACGTGGCGGCCGTGCCGATCGGCTCAAAATCCCTGGTTTTGGGTACCTAGAGGCCGTGTCATTGGGTTTGCCGCGAGCCGGATCGGACTCCATCATCGGGTTGGACAGGGGCGATTCTCAAGTATATCGGCGGGCGCGACCTGCGCACGATTCACTCATAGGGATCAGATGCACCCGGTGGGCGGGTTTTAAACCGTTTATGCACCCAGAAGTATTGAAGTGGCGAGTTCCGTACACATGATTCAATAGCAAGATTCATCCGCTTAGCATCTTCGGCTACCTCGGGCGTGGGGAAATCCTTAAGTGGCGGGTGGATGATCAGTTCGAATCCTTCACCTCGCGGTAGAAGGTAGGTGGCGCAGGGCACGACCGGTGCGCGACTCATCCTGGCGAGGCGCCCCAGCACGGGCCAGGTAGCTGTTGGTATCCCGAAAAAAGGTGCAAAAACAGCTCGACGGGCCCCGGGATCCTGGTCCGGAAGGTAATAGCAGGCTTCGCCGGCACGGACCGCACGGACCATGCGTTTGAGATCGTTCTTACGCTCAAATAGACGGGCACCGAAGCGCTCTCGTGCTCGGAGCATATAGCGGTCGAAGACGGGATTACGGGTACGCTGGTAGACGCTGACACCCCGATAACGCAAAGACAGGTAGACGCCGCCCAGTTCCAGAGCAAGAAAATGGGGCGCAAGGATGATGACGCCCTGACCGGTGGCAAGAATTTCATCTAACACCTCTGGGTTGCGGATGCGGACATTTTGCATCAGCTGCTCAGGCGAAGCCCACCAGACATAACCCGTATAAAGGAGCATTCGCGCCGTATTGCGAAGGTTCTCCCGGCCCATTGCGGTTATTTCATCTTCAGACCTTTCGGGAAAACAAAGTGCAAGGTTGCGCTCAGCGATACGTCGCCGAGAGGGAATTGCCATCCGCAGTAGGTCGCCCAGGAGCGTACCAACATGGTACAGCAATGGCAGGGGCACTTTGCTCAGAAAACGCAGCAGTCCCAGCGTGACCCAACTGCCCACAAATTTGGGGTGGAACGGGCTGCGAACTCGTTTTTTCATAACGAACTTGCCAGTCTGTGCAAGCCTTTGAAGTGATCAGCCGACTGGGTTTTCTGGGTGGAGGAATATAAGGACATGAACATCGTTAGATAACAAATTTCAATGATCCCAGCCAAGAGAATAAGGCGCCCTGTGATATAGTGAAACCAGTCGTTACGGCAGTTTCCTGTCAAGAGAGTAGCCGCCGCG
>JAPKAJ010000102.1 GCA_028825345.1 Arenicellales bacterium
TCAGGTGGTATGCAGCAGCGGGTCGGTCTCGCGCGGGCGCTGGCAGTCGATCCGGAAATCATGTTGTTTGACGAGCCCTTTAGCGCGCTCGATCCACTAATCCGACGCGAGATGCAGGATGAACTACTTCGACTTCAGTTGGTGGTCCGCAAAACGATGGTGTTCATTACGCACGATTTCCTGGAAGCCATCAAAATGGGTGATCACATCGCGATCATGAAAGATGGTGAGTTTGTCCAGATTGGCACACCGGAAGAAATTGTGGCTAATCCTGTGGATGACTATGTGCGGGATTTCTCTGAAGATGTTCCCCGCCATAAGGTCCTGACCGTCAATACCATTATGAACAACGATTGTTGTTGCTGTAGTGAAAATGAAACCGCATCAGGCGCCCTGGCAATGATGGATAGATACCAGACTCAAGCCGCTTTTATCGTCGACCCGAATAAAAGCTATCAGGGCACCTTAACTCGTGAACAAGCCATGGCTGACTCGGAGTCCGGTTCTCCCATGAACCAGCTCATTAACAAAGAAATTGTCGTATCACCGGATGCTCTGATCGAAACACTGATTGCCACCGCAACCCGTCTCAACCATCCGATTCCTGTGGTCGACTCCGATAACAAACTACTGGGTGCGGTTGACCATCGCGCGATACTACTGGCAATCGAAGGCAGTTAGGCTATAGCAGACTGGACGAACGACTCAAGCTGTTTACATCACCAACAAATAATGAAGCTCTCTGGCCAACAATGGAACCTGATTAAGCCCATCGGTATAAGTACAGCCGTCATTGCTGTTTCAATCTTAATTGCGCAGTTCACACCGGACGAGCAAAAATTTCCACAACAAATTGTTGATGCCTTCCCATTTGCTGACTGGATCAATAACGGACAAGCCTGGTTAAAGGAAAACTACCAGTGGGCGACTCGGGCATTTGCAGATGTCATTCGCAATTTAATTGACGCGGTCGAGATGTTTTTGGTGTTGACAGCCTGGCCTGTGATTGTACTCGGCATCGGTCTAATCGCTTTTAGGTTCGGCGGCCTACGCCTTGCCTTAGTCTGCTCTCTGTCGACCATGGCCTGGGCCAGCCTGGATCTGTGGGATGCTGCGATGTCAACCCTCAGCGTGATGTTTATATCTGTGCTGTTCGCCTCCGTACTCGGAATCGTGCTCGGAATTTTCGCGTCTCAAAACGATCGATTTGAAGCTGGAATCCGACCCGTTCTGGACACCATGCAGACACTACCTGGCTTTGTCTATTTACTGCCTGCAATATTCTTTTTTGGAATTGGTTCTCCACCCTCTGTCCTCGCGATCGTAATCTACGCGCTACCCCCCGTCGCACGGTTAACCAACTTGGGGATTCGCCAGGTGCCCCACGAAACGATCGAGGCAGCACGCTCTTTTGGTTCTACGAACAGGCAACTGCTGTTCAAGGTAAAACTCCCTCTGGCACTGCCATCGATTGCAATGGGTATCAACCAAACGATTATGATGGGACTGGCCTTGGTGGTTCTTGCTGCCTATATAGGCGCCGGAGGACTGGGCTATGAGGTTTATGCCGGTCTCCGGCGACTCAGATTTGGTCAGGGTTTAGAAGCGGGTATCGCGATCCTCCTCATGGCGATCATGTTCGACCGGATCACTACCGCTGCAAGCCTGCGCCAACAGGGCAACGATCCAAACAAAGGGTTCAAGCTACTCCCTAGCCGACTTCAGGGACAACCCTGGGCCGAGACCTTTGAACAAGTCCTCACACTCGTCTATGTAATATGCGGCGCGATTAGTGGTCTGTATTCGAAAGTTCTGGCGGGTCTTGCTCAAACCATTACACGCCCGTTAGGTATCAGATTCAGCAGTGGATTCCATCGACTGGTCATCGCCAACGGGTATTTCCTGACCTCAGTGACCCTTCTTACACTGGTCTATCTTTTCGACGCCCACGTCACCGGATTTGGCAACTACCCTTCCAGTTGGGAATTTTCAATCCAGAAGCCAGCCGATGCGGGATTGGACGCACTCACAACGAGTACACTGTTTATTGGCATCACGACGTGGTTTCGTGGTTTTGTTTTCAACTGGATGTTGGATCCGCTCGCAGACTTTCTGGTCGGCCTGCCCTGGTGGTATGTGATTGGTTTGCTCAGCGCTTGTGTCTGGTTAGCCTGCAACAGAGCTACCGCAATCGTGTGTGTGTTTGGCTTGCTGTTTATCGGTGCGACAGGTTTATGGTCGATAGGGATGTTCTCGATGGCACAGATACTAGTAGCTGTTGTTCTGTGTATGGTAATCGGGATACCGCTGGGCATACTTGCCGCTGTAAACAATACTTTCGAGGCCATCATCCGACCGATATTGGATGCGATGCAGACACTACCCGCGTTTTGCTATCTCATACCTGTGCTGATGTTCTTTGGAGGTAATGTGGTCTCGGCAGTGATTGCTATCATGATCTACGCACTGCCTCCGGTTATAAGACTCACTAACCTGGGGATCCGCGAGGTATCGACTGAGGCTATAGAGGCAGCAACGTCGTTTGGGTCGACATTCTCTCAAACGCTATTGAAAGTGAAAATACCGCTCGCTTTGCCTTCAATTATGATGGGCGTTAATCAATCCATGATGATGGCGCTAGCTATGCTGGTAATAACCCCATTGATTGGCGGTGGTGGCATTGGACGGGAAGTCTTTGTCGGACTCTCCCGGGCCAACACGGGCCAGAGCCTGCAAGCCGGCCTGGCTATCGTGTTCTTTGCGGTCGTCCTTGATCGACTGACGCAGGCCCTGAGCACGCGTCAACAAAAAGCATTAGGACTCAATATCGGAGCACATTAGTCAAACCTACTGCAACGCATCCGGGGTCAGAAACTCCGATTGATAATTCTCTTTGAATTGCAATTATTGGCGGGCCTTGAAGACCCTTTAATTTACCCTACCCCAAAGAAACCTTTTTAAACTATACTTTTTGAGACAAAGCGGTTTACAGGCATCAAATCAGCCTGATTCAACACCAACGGAGGTAATCAATGAACAATTGTAAGATTTTACGAAAATTCACAGTGGCCCTTGTAGTCGCTCTGGGACTGGCATTCATCCCGGCCACATCCTACGCAGCCAAGGGCGTTGTTAAGATCTGGGAAGGCGACTGGACCGGCAACCTTGTTTTCGGACAGCTTGCCCAGATCATCCTAGAAGAAGAAATGGACTACAAAGTCAAGCAGATCTTTATGGCCGGCACAGCAGGCTGGGAAGCAATGGCCGCTGGCGACCTGGACATCGCCTTGGAGACTTGGCCGAGCTACAACGCGGATGCCAAGGCCAAGTATTTTGCCAAATACGGTGGCGACGGCTCTGTCGTCTACGTCACCGAATCGGGTGTGGTTGGTGCTAGTGACTACTATATTCCGCGTTACATGTGTGAGGGCGATAGCTCGCGCGGCATCGAGGCGACAACACCAGATCTTTGCATGCACGCCAGAGGTGAATGTAGCAACTGTGGACTGGAGAAGCTCAACCAGTATGCCGATGTCTTTGCGGCGCCTGAAACTGCTCCAAAAGGGCGACTTGTGGGTTGCCCGGTGGCCGGCTGGGGTTGTGATGATCAGAAGAGACTCGACCTCAACGGTGTAAATTTTGAGGCTGTCGAACTCGGCTCAGACACCGCGCAATGGGCGGAACTTACGGCCGCTTTTAAGCGAGGTGATCCGATACTGGTGTACGCTTGGGAACCTTTGTGGATATTCGCAGCCTATGATCTGGTTGGTATTGGCATACCAAAGAATGAAGACAAAAGCTGCTGGCCGACATGTGGTTGGCCTGAGGACGTGACCTTTCAGTCCGCAAACCCGGACTTTGCCAAAAAGCACCCTGATGTGATTCAGATGCTTAAGAACATGAAACTATCGAACGCTCAGCAGGCGCCGATGATTTTTGATGTGGACGTCGAAAAAATGACCGTTGAAGATGCAGTTCAGAAATGGATGGCATCTAATGAAGATATCTGGAGAGCCTGGTTGCCATAGGCGCTGACATTAATTAGACAAGGCCCCTGGAACCCCAGGGGCTTTTTTTTGGCTATTGCTCCAAGGCTGGTCAGGGGATGGTTTATTTCCCCCCGCAGTATGTGGGGGTCGGGGGTAAGATGTGCCGCACCGGCTATTCTTTCTCATTTGATTGCACTAGCGCCGTCAAAGCCCGACCGGCAGATCAAGCTCAGTATCTTCTTTTGAGATCCGGATTTTCCAGCTTCATACCGAGGCTATCAGGCTAAGGTTGATCGAGGCTGCGAAGTTGCTCACACTAAAGACAGATTCGGATTATCAACAGCGGCTGGGCATTTTGAAATCATCCTAGATCCAAAAATATTATGGCTGCCAAGAGCTTATGCGAAGTGCGAGCTCCCTTACGGGTGCAGTGGTTGTTCCTGTTGGCGATGGGAGCCACGTCGGCTGCTTATGCTTTCTCCCCAGCTGATGCAGACAAGGCGTTAAAAGCCAATGCGTGCATCAAGTGCGATCTTACGAGAGTTGATTTTCATGACAAGCATCTTGCCGGAGTGAATCTCAAGTGGGCTCGGTTGAATTCATCGAACCTTGCATGGGAGGCATCGCCCCAATGGATGTGATGTGGCGTTTTTTTCAGTCGTCTGTAAGCCCATAGAGAAAACTTCACCCGCAAGTGCATCGGTGGGTATTGTCATTCTAGTGTGACTAGGATTTGCGCCAGCGGATTTTGTCCGAGCGATCGCGTTGTGTCTTGCCGGCACGAAAACGTCCGAAAAAGAAAAAGGCGCCAAGCCCAATGACAATCAGGCCGCCAAATATGATCTCATTCCAACCCATCAGTTACGGCTGCGCAGTTTGGCCAGCAACCGAAGTATCTCGAGATATAGCCAGATCAGGGTCACCATCAAACTGAAGGCGCCATACCACTCGAGGTACTTGGGCGCACCGCGCTCGGCGGCTTCCTCTATGAAGTCAAAATCCAGCACCAGACTAAGCGCAGCGATGGCCACCACAAAAAGACTGAAACCAATACCGAACAGCCCGTTACTGTGAATAAAG
Organism: Arenicellales bacterium; assembly: GCA_028825345.1. Lineage (GTDB taxonomy): Bacteria > Pseudomonadota > Gammaproteobacteria > Arenicellales > UBA868 > UBA868. The sequence continues at coordinate 5,070 of JAPKAJ010000102.1, forward strand.
CCGATACTGGACCCGAAAAAACCCATAACAAAACTGACCAGGTATAAAACGGCGATTCCACCGGTGGCGGCAACGATCATCAGCCGGAAGTTTTCGGTCGGTTTGATCAAGCCGCTTTTGTAGGCGAGCAGCAATATCCCCAGCGTGCCGAAGGTGAGCCCCATGGCCTGTATCACGATGCCGGGATACTGCGCTTCGAACATTGCCGAAATCCCACCTAGAGCGAGACCTTCTGCCAATGCATACAGCGGCGCTGTGATCCCTGCCCACTGACGCTTGAAGATGGTAATCAAAGCCAGCACCAGGCCGCCGATCAGCCCAATCCACAGCAGACCGGTAACTGAGGCCGGGTCGCCACTGCGAAAAAAAATATTCCAGGTGAAAGAGGCAGTCACAAGGCAGAGCACCAGCAGAATACCCGTTTTGTTGACAGTTCCCGCCAGCGTCATGCGCTGCGTTGATGCTGCCTCGGCAAAGGTGGCGTCCGACTTGAATGCCTCGCCTCGGAACATGGGATTACCGGTCCGGCCGAAAGTCGTCAAGGCATTGTGTTTGGACATAAAGGGCTCCTTGAAGTAACAGGTTATATTGTAATGCCAAGTACTCCGACACAAGCCTTAACCAGGCGTAATGGGCGCATTGTCAAAGACAGTGGGCTGTCACCAATGGCCTGATTCGTAATTGAGGAAAACTGCAGTGAAAGACACCTTAAGGACACCGCAAGAGTGTTTCGCACAATTGCCGGATTTTCCCTACCCGCCCAACTACCTTGATGACCTCGCCGGTTATGAAGGGTTGCGTTGCCATTATCTTGATCTGGGCCCTAGTGATGCCAGTCAGACTTTTCTGTGCGTGCATGGTCAGCCTACCTGGGGATTTCTGTTTCGCCGGATGATTCCGGTTTTTCTTGAATCAGGCGCCCGGGTAATTGTTCCTGACCTGTTTGGTTTTGGCCGTTCAGACAAGCCCACAGATCAGGCGGTGTATACCTTTGATTTTCACCGCAATATGCTATTGGCCTTCCTTGCACGACTGGAGCTAACAAACCTCACGCTGGTTGGCCAGGATTGGGGCGGCATACTGGGCTTGACGTTGCCGATGGAGCCCCCATTGCGCTTCTCGCGATTGCTGTTGATGAATACTGTTCTGGGTACGGGGGACAAGCCCTTGGGAGATGGTTTTCTCGCCTGGCGCCAATGGTGTCGGGACAATCCCGATATGTCGGCCGGCCGATTGCTGGGTCGGGCCTGCCCGCATCTTAGTGATGCCGAAAAAGCAGCCTACGATGCCCCTTTCCCCGATGCCACCTACAAAGCAGGGGCCCGGGCCTTTCCGGAGTTGGTGCCTGATCATCCGGATGCACCTGGCGCCGCGCTGTCACGTGATGCCCGTGATTGGTTATCGCAGCAATGGACCGGTAAAACATTTATGGCGATCGGTATGACCGATCCGGTTATTCCGCCACGGGCAATGATGGGTTTGCAAAAAACCATCCGCGGTTGTCCTGATCCGTTTGAGGTACAAGACGGCGGGCATTTTCTGCAGGAGTGGGGCAAAAGCGTCGCCCAGGCAGCAGTTAACCGATGGAGTCCATCAGACGGCTAAAGGGTTGGCCGATTAACTGAATTCATCAAGGCTGAGCGCCGGCTTATACACCGCCCGTGAGGGAAGGGCGCGGCAGAGGGTTGTTTGCCTGCTAGAAAAGCCCCGGACGCAGCGGGGATGCCGCGACCAGGCCGCCGTCGATGGTCAGTGTCTGCCCGGTTATGAAGCTTGCGCCATCGGAGGCGAGCCACAGGGCGGCTTGAGCAATGTCTTGTGGTTGGCCAAAACGCCCGGCCGCGTGGCGAGCCAGGGCATCAGCCTTGGCCGCATCCGGGTCATCTGCTAGATCAAAGGCAGCGTCGGCCATCTCGGTCATGATCCAGCCAGGGCAGATGGCGTTACAGCGTATGCCCTGGTGACCATGATCGACCGCGATTGAGCGGGTCAAGCTGTGAACAAAAGCCTTGGAGGCGTTGTACAGCGCCATCGATGGGTCGGCATGATCGGCACTGATAGAGCCGATGTTAATAATGGTCCCGCCGCCGTTACCGACCATCAGTGGAATAAATTCCCGGCAGAGTGCAAAAACACCCCAGGTATTTACACCCATCAGTCCTTCAAAATCCTCATCGGTACTGTCAACGACAGTTTTCTCTACCTGCACGCCCGCGTTATTCACAAGAATATCAACTTTGCCGAGGCGACTAACGGCCTCGCTCGCCAGTTTTTTTACGTCGTCGCTGCGACTGACATCAGCCGTAAGTGACGAAATGCCTTGAGGTAATGGATCTTTTGGTTCGCTTCGGCTACAGGTCAGCACCTGCGCCCCTTCACGGGCAAAGCATTCGACGATGGATCGTCCGATTCCACGGCTACCACCGGTGATGACAGCAGTTTTGTTTTTAAGTTGTCCGCTCATGGGTAGTTAAAGACGCATTTGTTGAGCTTGAGCTGTCAGCCCGCCATCGAGCACCCACAACTGGCCCGACGCGTAGCGCGCCTCGTCCCCAGCCAGCCAGTTCACCAGGTTAGCCACATCCTCGGGTGTGCCGTAGCGGCCAATCGGGTGCACCCGGCGGACTTCTTTTTTCAAGCTGTCGATATCACCGCTGGAACCAAAGAAACTTTGCAGCATCGGGGTATCGATATACCCGGGACAGATGGCGTTTACCCGGATGTTATCGGGGCCGTGATCACAGGCCAGCGCCCGGGTCAGGGCATGAACGGCTCCCTTGGTTGCGCAGTAGGCAGCCAGCCCCGGGTCTGCGATAAAGCCGTCGTAAGAGCCAAAGTTGATGATTGAGCCTCCACCTGCCTCGCGCATTAGCGCAAGACCATGCTTGCAGGTTAAAAAGGTTCCAGTAACGTTAATGGCGAATATTCGGTTCCACTCTTCGAGCGAAGTCTCTTCAACTGTTTTTTCGATCTCAATGCCTGCTG
>JAPKAJ010000428.1 GCA_028825345.1 Arenicellales bacterium
GGCGCGTCAGTGACAAGGCGTCGACCGTGAACACCGTGTAAAGGGGAATCGTACCGCGCAGGCCTGCCTGCTCATATTGCTTAATGAATGCAGGTCCTGCCGGGCCTGGATAAAATACAAAAATGGCATCAGCACCTGATGCTTTTGCTTTGGCCAGCTCGGCAGAGAAGTCGAGCTGCATGTCTTTGCCCCACTTGGTCATATCTTTGCCGACGACTTCGCCCTTGAAAGTGCGTTCGACACCAGAGACCATGTTTTTTCCCGCAGCATAGTTCGGTGACATGATGTAAAGTTTTTTGACGCCCTTGCTGTTCAGCACTTCGCCGGTTGCCATGGGGTTTTGATCGTTTTGCCAGGAAGAAGAGAAGAAGTTCTTATGGCACGCTTTGCCTGCCAACGGCGAGGGACCAGCATTGGCACTGATCAGGAATTTTCCTCCGTCCAGCGCTGATTTCTTTGAGGCTAAAAGGACGTGTGACCAGATAAATCCGGTGATGAAATCTACATCGTCCTGTTTCACCAGTTTGTCGGTTTTCTGCTTACCAATCTCTGGCTTAAAGCCGTCGTCTTCAACGATAAATTCAACGTCTTTGCCACCCATTTTATGGCCGATGTGGTCGAGCGCTATATTGGCAGCTTCAACCATGTCTCGGCCAATGGCGCCGGCTGGGGTCGTCAAGGTGGTAACAAAGCCAATCTTGACCGTGTCCGCTGCAGCGGCCGGTAGGGCGGTTAGAGTGGCGACTACTGAAAGTAGAACAATTCGGAGTTTCATATCCCATCCTCACTTTTTATCTGCCTGGTAATTAGACAGGGGTTTCGGTCATGATCTTAAGGCCGACCCGTTTTCGGTTGCCGCACTCTTTGGGAAATCCAGGTGCGCCGGGCCTCATAAGAGGCAACGTGCCAATCCGACCTTCCGTCAACTTTAGTGGGTTGCTTAGATCAACGCAACTTCACCATTAACAAGTATTAAGGTCCGCTGGCGATGGATGTTGGTTCTCCGAGTGTGCCACCAGGGTGGCTCAGTTACTTCAATGGAAGAAACCACGCCCATTTTCTTGCCGAGAAGATCGTTGCGAGCTCTATGCTAAAGGAGTTTCGGCAGGCTTAAATTGAGGTGCGTCGAGAGTCTGGTCAAGGTATTGTTCGATAGCCAATCCCACATTCAATCCAACTATGCCAGTCAGGCGTAATGACCCGACTCGCTGGCGGTAGCCGTGGACTATGGCGCCGTCAAGATCAGCAGTTGAGGCGACGCCCTGTTCAACCATGCGGGTCACTTCCATTGCCGATCACCAAACGGCATAGCCGCAGGGCAGGAGGTGTAGTGTGGCCCGACGTGATCGTAGCGTCGGATCAGATCCGAATTAAATACGAGGTTTGGTGACACAGACTCTCGGATAACGCGTATATGCTAAGACAAAGCCGACCAGTATTTGGATTGATGTCTTCAAATGTATCCCCGGGGTCAGTGCCCAGGGCTGACATATGTCACAAGTGAGAGTAATGCCGGCGCCTTCACAAGGCTCAAGGTTATAATGTTTTTCGAACCTTTTCGCCAAAAGGATCAGCGACTGAGAGTAACGATAGTGGTGGTACTTGGCGGGTTTAATCACAATTGTGGCGCAAGATCTGGGACTGACCCGGCGCCAGTTAGCTAATCGCAGATTCTTGAGCCGACTCCAATTGAGTAACTATTGTGCGATTGAAGTTTCGACAAGTTTGCGCTCGGATCTAGTGGCGCTAAGGAATATGCCAGGATGAAAAAATCTGTTCTTCTTGCGGCCACACTACTGCTGGCTGTCAGCGCCTGGATTGGCTCAGGCTTGCTGGTTGACCAAAAGCCTACGTCGGCACCGGGTGTATCGGCGGATTCAGCCGAAAACACGGGTTCTCAATCGG
>JAPKAJ010000103.1 GCA_028825345.1 Arenicellales bacterium
CCGGCATGCTCGAACCCGGAAACGACCGCGATTTGAATTACAATAAGATGCGACTAAGCGGTACAAGAACAATCACCATAACACGGCTCAACTGCCCAAGAAATGAGTGTAGACACTATTATTGCTGTACGCGTTAATCTCTTAGTTAATATGCCACAGTATTTTCTGGGAAATTAAAACACAGGGCTACCTAACAGAGGACGCCAAAGGAAATGAAAAAAGTACTCTATATGCTGGGTGAGTTTACCGATCAGGATATAGACTGGCTGATCAGCACTGGGCAACGTGAGCATATTACAAACGGCGCTGTAATAATCCAGCAAGGCCAACCTATTGAAGAGATTTTCTTCGTTTTGCGCGGGCAGCTTGAGGTGTCAATTGAGGATGTGGGCGAGATCGCCCGAATCGGCAGCGGCGAAATTGTGGGTGAGCTTTCATTGTTGGATTCGCGTCCACCGAATGCTACCGTAACCGCATTAGAAGACTCAGTTGTAATGGCCGTAGCGAAGCGACGGGTTGATGGGCGCCTGCGAACAGACGCGGGGTTTTCCAGTCGCTTCTACCGGGCGCTGGGGTTATTGCTGGCCGACAGACTGAGAGATTCAGTTGGGGCCCTTGCCTACGGAGGCCAAAAAGGACTCAGCGATCAAGATGATGGGCGGGAGATTTCACCGGAACTTTTAGATCGCATGAATCTTGCCGCCCAGCGCTTCGAACAAATCCGTGAGCGCCTGTTGGACTGATGACCTGATAAAACTTTAAGTCCCGGATATGGAACTCTTCCGAAAAGCGTCACTCGAAAGGCTACGCTCGCCAGAGCAGCTGGACGAGCCGTTAAGAGTCATCGTACGCCAAGAGCGTCTAGCGGTCATGGGTGTCGGCGGGTTGATCATCCTCGGAATCTTGTGGGGATTTCTTGGAAGCCTGCCAGACAATGGCCGCGGCCAAGGCATCCTGATCGCACCGGGGGCCATCCAACCACTTGAAGCGACCGCCAGCGGCCGCCTTTCAAGATGGCTGGTGAATGTGGGTGACATAGTTTCAGCCGGAGCGGTGGTAGCTGAACTGGATCAACCTGACATTTCGAGAAAACTTTCCGATGCCCAGGCGGAACAGCAAGAGCTTATTGAGCGTAATCGCCTGATTCGACAGTTACGGGAGCAGCATCTGAAACTCGCGCTAAACGTCACTAGCAGCGAAAAACAACTAACGCGGGATTCAATTAGATACCTGCGAAGTTACGTTTCAGAGGCGGAGGTGTTTCTCGACGAAATGACTTCCCAGAATCAGATCCTCCAAAAAGCCCAGAGGCAAAAACTCGCAAAAGCCAGGGTTGTACGCCAGGAACTGAATGAAGCGTTGTTGAAGCGCTACGAGAATTTTGTTCAGCTGAAGAACAAGGGATTGGTTTCTGAAAATAATGTCCAAAATGCAAGACGGTATGTTGACCAAGGCGAAATCAAGCTTAGAAGAATAAATGTTCGACTACAGGAGCTGGAAGTTCAGAACACAAAGACAACCAAAGGCAACCTGAATGCAAGGAACGCCCTGTCAACACGCCAGCATGAACTAACGCAACTTCAGCTGAAGATAGATGAACTTGATAACCGCGTCGCTATCTTGCGCCGGGCATTGCTCGAAGCCACATTGGAAGACGAAAACGCCCTTAGACAGATAGAACGCAATATTTCCTCATTTGCAGCTCAACTCAAACAGGGCCGCGAGATCCGCATGCAACGTGGGGGCAAGGTACTTGAACTGAACATCGCTACCGGCAGTCAAGTCGATATTGGAGAACATATAGCGCAACTTGATTATTCTGTCGGGCCCGATTCGCTGGTCGTCCTTGGATACTTCAATAACACCTATGGCAGACGCCTTAAGCCAGGCATGCGTATAAGAGTCTCTCCTGATCCTTACCCCAAAGAGCGTTACGGCAGTATGGTTGGCAATATTGTTTCAGTTGCACAGTTTCCAGTTTCTTTGGCTGCTGTGAGAAAGAGCATCGGGAATAGACAACTCGCTGCTGAGTTGATCGCAGGGGGCCGGGTGATCGAAGCACAAATAAGGTTGCTAAAAAGCGAGAGCAGCCAAAGCGGATACCAGTGGACTTCCGAAAACGGGCCCAATGCCAAGATTCTTCCCGGAACCACCGCAGCCCTGCTGGTAACGTACCGTCGTCAACGTCCATTTGCACGCTTTGCAGCAAAATACCGGTTAAGCGTCGACCGGCCGACCCTGGGAAGCGGTTGATCGTGAAGCGCATAAAAACGCCGCTCTTGCTGCAATTAGAGATCACCGAGTGCGGTGCCGCAAGTCTGGGAATCATTCTCGAATACTTTGGCAAAGTAGTGCCACTCACTGCCTTACGGTCGGCCTGTGGCGTCTCTAGAGATGGCGTCAAAGCCTCCAACATTGTCAAGGCAGCGAGAAGTTACGGCCTGCAGACCAAAGGGCTAAAGGTAAGCCTGGACGAGGTCGGAAATCTGGATTTCCCATTCGTGGTGTTCTGGGATTTCAACCATTTTCTGGTCGTTGAAGGAGTCGAGCAATCCAAAGACCTGGTCTACCTTAATGATCCTGCCCATGGCCATCGAAAGGTGACTATGACCGAATTCGATCAAGGGTATACCGGGGTGGCGCTCACATTCGAGCCCGGGCCCGAGTTCACCAAGGGAGGAGAACGACCCAGCCTGATCAAAGCCGTGCATCAGCGTCTGCAGCATTCTGGCACAGCGATACATCACCTGTTATCTGCCGGATTGTTATTGACTGTCCCAAGCCTGGTACTGCCAGCCTTTACCCAGATTTTTCTTGACCGGGTTCTTGGAGAACAACGAGTTAACTGGTTAATGCCACTCGTCCTTGCCATGGGCGCTACGGTCCTTTTCAAGATTCTCGCAGAAGCCGCAAAATTCGTCTTTCTCAGGCGCCTGCGGATACATTTGGCCATTTCCATGGCCAGTCAATTCTTCTGGCATCTGCTTCGACTTCCAGCCGGGTTTTACTCACAGCGTTACACCGGAGAAATAGCATCTCGTCAGGGCCTCAACGACGGACTTGCGCAAACGTTGTCGGGACGGATTGCAGATACCGTCCTCAGCATCGTCATGATGGGCTTCTACCTGATTCTGATGCTTTATTACAACTGGGTACTGACCTTGATCGGCGTCGCCTTTGCCGCTATCAGTTTCCTGGCTCTGCGACTCCTGCGCTCCAAACGGGTCGACGCCAATCTCAGACTCGTGCAGGATTTTGGCAAAGTCAGTGGCGATTCGATTGCCGCCCTTCAATCCATGGAGACAATCAAAGCGGCAGGGCAAGAAACCAGTTTCTTTCACCGCTGGTCGGGCCGTTATACCAAGGCAATTAACAGCATGCAGGATCTGGAGCTGTCTACCCAAGCACTGGGCATGCTACCCGTGATTCTCAACTCGCTAAATACCATGATCATCTATCTTATCGGCGGACTGGCCGTCATGGATGGGCAGATGTCGGTTGGAACACTGATTGCCTTTACTGCCCTGATGGCAAGTTTTCAGGCACCAGTCGGGAGTCTGGTTAGTCTTGGTGCCGAAATCCAGGAACTGGAAGGTGATCTGCACCGCCTGAATGATGTGCTGGAAGCACCGGTAGATGTCGAAGCGCCCGTCGAGATGAAATCCGACAACGCTGATGATGGAGATGACTGGCCTCTCATACTCCGGGGAGAAGTGAGCGTTTGCGACGTCAGCTTTGGCTACAGCCCCCTGGAGCCTGCGCTTTTTGAGGAAATTTCAATAAACGTTGCTCCGGGTAAACGCCTGGCATTGGTTGGTGGCAGCGGCTCCGGGAAAACAACGCTTGCTCATCTCATCTGCGGCCTTTACCAACCCTGGACTGGTGTTATCCGCATTGACGGCCATGAAAGAACGGCTATCCCGCGTGACCTCATGGTGGCGTCGCTTGCAGTCGTCAGTCAGGAAGTGTTCCTGTTTGAAGGAACCGTGCGGGACAATCTGACCCTGTGGGACTCTACCGTTGAGGAAGAGTCTTTGATACGCGCTTGTACCGATGCACAGATACTCGACACGATTCTTGCCATGCCTGGCGGATTCGATGGCCAACTGATAGAAGGCGGCGCCAACCTTTCCGGCGGCCAGCGGCAGCGACTGGAGATCGCCCGGGCGCTGGTCCACAACCCGAGCATACTGGTTCTTGATGAGGCCACCAGCGCACTTGATGCAGAAACCGAATACCTGATCGGACAAAGACTTCTGTCTCGTGGCTGTACCTGCATCATGGTTGCACACCGGCTGAGTACCATACGTGACAGCGACGAGATCATCGTTCTGGAGGCTGGGGCAATCGTAGAACGCGGCACCCACGCGGCACTTTGGCAACAGGGCCAACACTATGCAGCCCTGTTGCAAGCCAGTGAGGGCGCTGGGGTGGATGTCTATGATTGACAAACAAGCAGGGGGGGGCGAATCAACAAGCCATTTTTCGTTGCGACGCAACCAGTCGCTGATTCCAGATCAGGCGGGGACAGCCTGGCAGGTTGAAAGCGGCACAATTGAAGTATTCGGTACCCGCTTTGAAGGGGGTAATCCTGCCGGCCACAGGCGACACCTATTTACCATCCCTGCGGGACACACCCTTTTTGGATTTCACCCTAGTACGGAAGAATCCGCCTTCGGTATGCTCGTGGTTGCCAGTGAAACGTCCGAAATACGACGGATCCCCACGGGTTCACTAAGCCTTTCTGAGGATGCTCAGGGAAAACTGCGTGACATCATTATCTGGTCCGAGCATGTGGGTCGCTACCTCGCCGGTGGCGCGCCAAAAACCGGATCAGGCACCCAGGCTACGCCAGGAATAGTTGAGATTCCCGAGTTTGAGAGCATCGAGTCTCTTGCTGGACACGGCTACTGTTTGCGGGTGCTGGACGGTCAGATCAACCTGGGTGATGGCACCGATCTTTTAATCGACCACGCCTGTGGCTGGGTGATATGGCCCGATCACATTCCAGCGATTACGGGTGGGAGTCCAGCGCAGATCGAAATACAAGGTATTGATTCACTGATCGCCGATACTCAATTGGTTAACGAGGCAATCGACGGACTTCAGGATTGCCTGATCCGGCATCTTGCCTGGCAAAGCGAGGCAGATGAAGCCCGTGAACTCGCGCGACGTAAACAGGCGCTCTCCCTGGAGCGACAACAGACTGCGGCAGCGCTGTCTGAACTCACCGGAGTACTTAATCCACAGCAGGTATTTGCTGCCAGAGATTCCGACTTGCTCACTGTTCTTGAGGTCCTGGGTCAGGAGATCGGATTTGAGGTGTCCCCTCCTATCGCCTCAGATGATGTCGAGCGCGCTTCCCATCCGCTTGAACCCATTGCCCGATCATCTCGTCTTCGTTGGCGCGAGATCACACTGACACCCGGTTGGTGGCGAAGGGATTCTGGACCACTGCTTGGCTTTCTGGGCGAGGACCAAAGACAGCCCGTGGCTTTACTGCCTGCACGAAATGCCTACGATGTAGTTCATGCCAATGGCAAGCGGGAGCCTCTTAGCGACACACTGCGAAGCCAACTTTGTATTGATGCATGCATGATCTATCGACCACTCTCCCGCCAAGTCACTAACGTATTTCAGTTACTGCTATTTACAGCGCGGGGACAATTACGCGATATGGTCCTGATCATCCTCTCGGGTACCGCAGCAACCTTGCTTGGCATGCTGGTACCTTGGACGGTTGGCATACTTTTCGATACTGCGATACCCGAAGGCGATAGAAGAATGCTTTATGAGATTGCAGCATTGTTGTTAGTCGCAGCCTTGGCAGGAACAGTTTTCAGCTTTGTTCAGGCCATGGCCTCACTGCGCCTTGGGATACGACGCGAAATGGCAGCCCAAGCGGCAACCTGGGATCGAGTCCTGCAGCTGAGTCCATCGTTCTTCAGATCTTACTCCAGCGGTGATCTGCAAACCCGTGTGAATGCGGTCAGTGACATCAACCGGGAGTTGGGGGTAGCAACACTTCGCCCACTGGTATCGGGAATTCTGGCGCTGCTCAATTTTGGCCTGCTATGGCACTACAGTCCTGATCTTGCGGTCATCGCCTTTTGGATTGGAATTATCGTGATGATCATTACTATCTGCTCGAGTTATGTGATTCAACGCCTTTCTTTCCGACTTATCGAAATGGCGGGAGCCTTCCACGGTATGGTCATCGAGTTAATCGGCAGCGTACCCAAACTACGGCTCACTGGCAGCGAGTACCGGGCCTTCAGTCACTGGGCATCACGTTACACCCCACAACTCAAACTGGAAATGACCATCGATAAGTTGGCCGATGCCGTTGCACTGTTTCATATTGCCTTGTCACCTGTGGCTACCGGGCTTTTGTTTTGGGTTAGCACCAGTTTGGTGATTGATCTTGAGCCAGGAGGCGAGAACAAGATGACCATGGGGACATTTATTGCTTTCAACACGGCGTTTGTCCTGTACCTGTCGGGGTGGTCGGCTATCAGCAATACCATTGTCAGCATCATCGACACCATGGTAAAGGCAAAGAGAGTTAAACCGATTCTTGAAGGCGAACTTGAGGTTGGCGTCGAATCTGTGGATCCAGGGCGCTTAAGTGGTCACATCGCGCTGGACAGTATCCTCTTTCGGTACCATGAAGATGGCCCACCTGTTCTTGACGACGTCAGCGTGGAAATTCGTCCCGGTGAACTCGTGGCCATCGTCGGCCACTCCGGCTCCGGTAAATCAACTCTGCTTCGTCTGCTGCTGGGTTTCGACCGACCGCAGCAAGGGCGTGTACTCTACGATGGCAAAGATCTTGCCGGACTGGATGTCATCGCTGTCCGTCGGCAGATCGGTACCGTGCTGCAAAATGGACGCCTTAATTCAGGCAGTATCTATGAAAATATAGCGAACCACGTGCAGATCACCCACTCAGAAGCATGGGAGGCAGCCGCTGATGCCGGACTTGCGGGTGATATCGAAAAAATGCCCATGGGAATCCATACGGTGGTCGCCGAAGGCGGAACAAATCTCTCTGGCGGGCAACGCCAACGCCTGTTGATCGCCAGGGCACTGGCAACCCGGCCAAAGATGGTGTTTTTTGACGAAGCGACGAGTGCTTTGGATAACCGGACCCAATCGATAGTCACCGAGGCACTCGATAGACGCCACGTCACCCGCGTAGTCATCGCCCACCGGCTCAGCACTATACGAAACGCTGATCGACTGATTGTGCTTGATCAAGGTCGAGTCGCTCAACACGGCACTTTCGCCGAACTTAGCACAGCACCTGGAATTTTTCGGGAACTGATCAGTCGACAACTCGTGTGAACTAACTCCGGAACAATTCCCCGTCTTAAATTCTAAAATGACCAATAACACCCCCCACGTCGCCTTACGCTCACCGGAGGATATCGCTCGCCATCTGCCAGTTGCTCGCATGGCTGACACAATCGTGATAGCGGTTCTGGGCGTTATCCTCCTGGGCGCTTTGGTATATCTGGTCACCGGTCGTTTGCCGGTCACCGTCTCGGGGCATTCTGTCGTCGTCGATCGGTACTCGGTAATATCAGTGGAATCAGGCACTAGCGGAAGGATTGCCAGCTGGCGGGTCCGCCCTGGCGACGTCATCGAACGTGACCAGTTACTAGCCGTTATCGAACGACCTTTGCTGAAACAGCAAATCAGTGCTACACGTAACGAGCTTGCTGAGCTCTTAGCCACGCAAGAAAAGACAACAGCGCTACATGACAGGAATGTGGACCTGGAACGACAGGTCCTCCAGAACAAACGCGACAAGACAAAAAAGCGGATTCGCGTCCTCGAAGATGAGACACAGCAACTTAGAAATACCAGTCGCTTGTCCATCAACCAGGAGCGGGAGTTCTTTGCTGCGCAGGAAACCGAACTACTGCGCGTGAAGGAACTCGAGTCACGTCAGGATGCTGAACTGAAAGCACGCCCAAGGCGGGCTTTCA
>JAPKAJ010000104.1 GCA_028825345.1 Arenicellales bacterium
TGACAAATCCAAAAGCATCGGAGTAAGGGGGGACAAGCCCATTCCTGAATCGATCACGAGATTTCTATCCCGACCCTGGATAAACCAGATATTGCATCGCAACCAGTGTGCGACGTATTTCTCTCGAAGAAGCGAAACGCCATCGGATACATGGCAGATCTCAAACCAATCTTTCGCCGCTACTGGCACCACGATCTCAAAGCCCTATTTCTTCTTTTCATCAATCAACCAACAATTCTCAGGTTCCTATACCAAGTCAAAGAAACTGCCCATTTCAAATGGGCGATTTCCCACTTGTTTGCCAGACTACAACAATGGTATCTCACCACAACGCTTACATGTCGAAAAGCGACACGGGGTCTTCTATCCTGACTATGATATAGCTATAACTCCCCGGGGGAATAACAAACGATTCGCAATGACTCATTCAGAGAATCAGAGCTTCAGTATCAAGGTGCTTTCGACCGGGGACGTCTTCGAGGTACCGGCGAATCGGACGATGCTGCACGTTCTATATGAGAACGGCTATGAAGTGCCGCTGGACTGCTCCAATGGCCGCTGCGGCACCTGTAAAACACGGTATGTCTCGGGTGAGATCGATCATCGCGACACTACTCTAACCGAGGCAGAAAGGTCCGGGTACCTCACCGTATGTGTTTCTCGAGCGTTATCCGGCCAGGTCGTGCTCGACTTGCCGGCAGCTAAATCAGCACAGCCGGTGGCGCGTCCCGTTGCGATTGTTGAAGCCCCGGTCTGTGTCGCCTGTCTGAACTGTGTGCGTTTTTGTACCTTTGGCGCAGCACACATTGACGATTCACTGATCGGTGTAGGCGGTATCGTAGGCGCTGCCAGTATTGACAAAGATCTGTGTACTGGCTGTGGACTTTGTGCTGCCGCCTGCCCCACTGGCGCTATTGAGATGAATATCAGTACCCATGACCAGGTCATCGACACAATTCAGATGCTCAACACTGATGCACTGCACACTGGTGAGCAATTCGGGATAAAGGCAGCTCCTTTTAGTCCACTAGCGAAAGTTATGCTTTTCGCGTGTTCACAGTGTCGTGCTACGGCACACCAGGTCAGTGATCAGCAAAACCTCTCGCCAGAACGTTTGGCAAATACTCAGGTTGTCGATGTGCCCTGTTCCGGTCGCATCGATACTTTGCAGTTGATGCATGCCTTCGAAAGCGGCGCCAACGGCGTAATGGTAGCGGGATGTCAACCGGGAGATTGCTACTTTAATACCGGCAATCTACATGCAGCACAACGCGTTAACCGAATCGCCGATTGGCTTTCAGACTGCGGCTTGCACCGTGACCAGGTCAAGATGGTAAACCTGTCGCCCGGTGATGGTCAGAACCTCGCCGACGGACTCAAAGCGCTTGCTCTTAAAGTCAGTGAAATCGACCCGGACCCGGCTCAAGAACAACGGACGGCAGATCAACCCGAAGCAGTTCATGCGTGATCGAGCATCTGGTAAATTGATCAATCACAGACAATCTGGCCCACACCTTGGAACAATTCCTAGAGATTAACTATGATCGTTGCTGAACAGAAACCGTTGAAAGATATACAACGCATGTTGAAGGGTAAGAAGAAAGTTCTTACCGTGGGTTGCGGTACCTGCGTTTCCGTTTGTTTTGCCGGAGGCAAGAAAGAATCCAGTGCAATGGCTGCAACATTACGTACAGCGGCTGCCCTGGAAGGCCAGGAACTTGAAGTCGAGGAAGTCACCGTCCAACGCCAGTGCGTACAGGAATTCGTGGCGCCGCTTGAGAAAGACATTGGCGAGTACGACGCGGTGCTGTCCATGGCCTGTGGTGTTGGCGTTCAGACCCTGGCCGAAAAATATATGGATACACCCATACTTCCGGGTCTCGATACCAACTTCATGGGCCAGCCTACCGAGCCCGGTATCTGGGAAGAACGCTGCGTGGGCTGTGGTAACTGCGTGCTGGAATACACCGGGGGTCTTTGCCCTATCACCCGCTGCCCCAAGCAACTGCAGAACGGACCCTGCGGCGGCTCAGAAGGCGGCATGTGCGAGGTCGACACAAGCATCCCGTGCATCTGGTCAAAGATCTGGGACATCCTCGATCGCCAGGGCATTGCAGACACTCTGATGGAGATTCAACCGCCTAAAGACTGGTCTACCAGTCACGGTGGCAGCATGCGCCGGGTTGTGGTGAGTGATGACCTTCGCCAGCGCGCCGCCCGTGAAGCGGGAGAGCGCGCCGCTACTGTAAAAGTACCAGCGCCCCAATCGCCGATGAAAACCCAGGCCTCGACCAACACCTTCGATGTTGTCCCCAAGCTGGATGAAACCTGGCAACGCGTCTGCAGTATTTCGGAACTGCCTGCGGGCACGCTGAAACGTGTTGAGACCTCAGGCATCGCACTGATCGTTACCAACCTGGGAGACTGCATCCGCGCATTCCCACCCACTTGCCCTCACCTCGCTGAACCGCTGGTGGATTCGGGCCTTCTGAAAGATGGTGTGCTGACCTGCACCAAGCATCTTTGGCAGTGGGACCTGCGCACAGGCGAAATGCGTGGCGCGGCAGAGCAGCCGGTTCAAATGTATGACGCCGTACTGAACGATCAGGATGTGATGGTCAGGGTCGAGCAGGAAATCACCTACGACTATGATGATGAGGATGATCTAGGCGATGATGATTTCTTTGGTGCCGACTAAGAAGCAAAGACATGCCGACAAACAACGCAACAGAGCCCGTTGACACCCTAAAATCCGGCAGCAACCTTGAGAAAGTACTTGCCGGAGGGCATTTTGCCGTCACCGGCGAACTCGGTCCACCCAAACACTTGGACACCGCAGTAATCGACCGCAAGATCGAGTTGTTAAAAGGTGTGGTTGATGCCGCCAACGTCACCGACAACCAGACCGGCATCGTGCGTTTGAGCAGCATCGCGGCTGGTATCTATATGGCTCAGCACGGCCTTGAGCCGGTGATCCAAATTACATGCCGTGATCGCAACCGACTGGCCATCCAGAGCGACCTTCTGGGCGCCTACATACATGGCATCCGCAACGTCTTGTGCCTCTCTGGCGATCATCAGTCTTTCGGCAATCACCCGGGTGCGAAAAACGTTCAGGATATCGACTCCATGCAACTGATTCAGATGATCCAGCAGATGCGTGACAAGCACCAGTTTCAATGCGGCGATGAGATCAAAGGTGGCGGACCAAAAGTGTTCATCGGCGGGGCCGGCAGTCCCTTCTCCGAGCCGATCTCTTTTCGACCTTTACGCATCGCCAAAAAAATGGCAGCAGGAGTTGATTTCATACAGACCCAGATGATTTTTGATATGACGATTTTCCGTCAGTTCATGAAGAAACTTGTCGATCTGGGCGTCACTGAAAAAGTGCACATACTCGCCGGAGTAGGGCCATTGAAAGGTAGCCCTATGGCCCGGTTCCTGAACGAGAAAATCCCTGGTATCGTGATACCCGAAGAACTGCTACAGCGCATGGATAGCGCCGTCAGCGGTATCAGTGAATCTGACAAAGATGCACGCCGTAATGCCTGGCGAGCTGAAGGCCAGAAGATCTGCGTCGAACAAATCGAGGAATTGCGAGAGATAGAAGGCGTCTCCGGTGTGCACATCATGGCGATCGAATGGGAAGCCGCCATCAAACCGATAGCTGAGCGCGCTGGCTTGCTGCCCCGGCCAGATTTATCCTGTTGAGTCATTTACGATCCCAGATACACGCTTTGAGTATGTAGGTTACCGACCGCGGGTCACCACCATGAGGCTGGGCCAGGTCCATTCGCACACTGGGCTCAGCTGGACATGATCGCCTGTGATTCAAATGACCAGGTCTTGACCCCAGCGGGGTTATGGTAGTGTTTTGCGTCACTGTCCATTGTGCCAATCACACCTTCAGCTGAGAAAAGTGACTATAAGGACCGCTCCCCTTTTTCTCTACGATGATGTCGAATCGCTGCTGCTCCATCACAGCCCCTTGTATGGCTCAGGCCTGCGCGCTCCTTGGAGGGTAGGTGCGGCGCATGATCGGGGATAGCACCTGGTCGGACACGTGAAAATCCCACACGGCTACGGTGCCACTGTCAGCAAATGCCGCGACCAGTTTTGGGATATCGGCAAGATCGGTGACTTTCTTTCCATCGACCCCGAACCCGCGAGCGATCGCTGCGAGATCACTGTGCCCAAACACTGCGCCATCGAGAGGAAAACCTTGTGAGCGCAATTTATGCACCTCCGAGCCATAGCCGCCATCGTTCATCACGACGATCAGAATATTCATCCCGTGACGTTTCATGGTTTCCAATTCCTGTACATGCATGAGTAGACTGCCATCCCCGTCGAACAGAACAACGGTCTGCTGTGGACGCGCAGCCGCTACCCCCATGGCGAAAGAGGTCCCGTTGCCGATGGCGCCGAACTCGCGGACGGTCAGGAATCTGTCCTGGGGGCGAGAGGGCATATGCGCAAAAAAATGCGCGCAATGGCCCGATGAATTCACCATTTCCCAGTCATTGGGTAAGGCGGCTTCCAATGCCTCGACCACCTCGCGCGGGTCTAAAAGTCCGGGTTCGATCTCATAGGTAAAATTGTCGGCCCTGGTGTTGCGAATGCGATCAGCTATTGCATCGCTACGCCAGGTTTGTGCTCGAACTGGTAACGCAGCCGTTAACGCCGCCGCCGCCAACTGCGCATCAGCACGCAAGTGATAACCGGCGGTTTCCTGCCCCTGGTTAACTGCGACAGGCTCTAGATCGACATGTAGCGTTTCTGCCTTAGGCCAGAGCTGCCCGCCACCGCCCGCATGCAAGGCCAACGAGCAGCCAACAGCAACAATCAAATCAGCATCGGCCAGGTATTCGAGTCCGGCCTCGGTTGTAAAGCTTCCCGAGATGCCGATGCAAAAGGGGTCATCGTAAAACAACCCCCTGGCCGGCAGAGTTGTCGCCAGTAACCCGCCGGCTTTAGATGCCAGTTCACGGCAGGCGCCTCCCGCATCGGCTTCTACCGCGCCCATACCGGCAAGAACCACCACCCGTTCGGCTGCGCCGATCAGTCGCGCTGCCTTGGCCAGGTCATCGGGATGCGGGAGAAGCGGGGCGGGGCGTGGTAATAGCTCACCAGAAGGACTGGGTAAATTCGCAGGCCCATCCCAGCTTCGGTTCTGCAAATCAAACGGAACCCCAATCACTACGGGGCGCCGTTCGCGCCGCGTCTGCAAGAATGCGTCACGCACCGCAACAGGCATAAGCTCCGGCATATGCAGGCTGTAATAGGCGGCGCCGGTCGCAGTGACAAGCGGCGCCTGGTCAATACCCTGGTTATACCAACCACTTTTCAGTGGAGCCTCGCCGGCGAATACCACAACCGGCAGGTGAGCACGCACGGCTGCCGGGAGTGCAGTCATCAATTGCGTCACACCGGGGCCGCAAGTGACGGTCGCGATTCCTACCTCCCCGGTTTTTCGCGCATAGGCCATTGCCGCGGCTACCGCGCAGTGCTCATGCCTGACATAAATCATCCGGCAACCTTGCTCGGACAGCCGCGCAGCCCAGTTCATATTAGCGTCGCCCAGCAACGCAAAACAGGTGCTTACGCCCTCGCGCATGAAGACACTGGCGAGGATGTCATAGACATACGGCTTTGATTCATTATTTATCATTGCAATTCGGGCAGGTTTATATCGGCTCCCTTAACACCGGCAACCCGCGGCGCAGGGTGCGCCCCACAAAGTCATGCACCCAGCGGAGCTTTCCCTGACCCTATCGGGTTGTTGTACATCTAGCTTATCTGTCATACACGCAGACTAGGCAGGCCTGCAGATCCGCTATACGCATTCAAGGGCGGAGGATTGGTGAGAGATCGGGAAAATAAGAGCCCCGCCAGAAGCGGGGCTCTTATGTTGCGTTACCCTCAGCGTGTTATGGAAGCACCCATTCACCCGTCCATGTGCTTTTCGAGCTGTTACCATCTTTAGTGATAGGTCCACCGGGCATACATGCTCCACCACCTGTGACACCAGTATATTTACCGGTTCCACCATGCATAGTCCAAGCGCAGTCACTAAAATCAGGTTTCGTTGCACCAATTGTTCCTACAAAAAGATCTCCGTCAACGTCAGTGGCCGTACAAACTGATCTATAAGCTATAGGCGCCCCTTCTGCTGACAACAGCATAGTCGCATTGCAATCGGCTACTTTCTCAGAAGGAAAGTTTGATTCGGTTGTAGTCTCAATCCAAAACCCCTGAGTCGTCTGCTGTATCAACGTGGAGCCATCCGCTAGCGGGGTCGCTGTTGAAGAGGTTGTGGTATTAAGGCCATACCCAGCAGCTGGAACTACTGTTCCCGCTGCTGCAAAGTTGCTTATTGCAAATAATGTAGTTGCAGCGAAAATCGACGTTTTCAAAGATGTCATAGCATCCTCCTTATTTTTTTTAGTGTATTACAACAGTACTCGGGAACAAATTAGATGTCAATTTTGGACAATCGGGTCCACATCAGGGTTATCCAAAATGCTGATACGTGATACGTGATACGTATTTAAGGGTGGGCTATTTGGTGAGGCGGTTGGGATGAATAAAAGGGTTAAGAATTCCCTTTGCGCTTTGGCCGTGTCACCAATTCACCAGCACAGTTTTTACATTGAAGATTGTGTTCGTTTGCACACGTTACGCAGTAAGTGCATTCATAAGAACAAATCATTGCGTCAGAATCTTCTTTGAGTGTGGTGTCGCAAACCAAACATTGTGTTTTCATTTCCAACATAGCAATTTCCTAAATTTTAGTGAAGCGGTTGGGATGAATGGGGAGTTAACAACCGCCGCTGCTGCCCCTGCCACCACCACTAATCATCTCCAACTCAAAGTCTGTAAGGTCACCATCTTGTCCAAGAAAGTCTGCGTGTTCGTAGACTTCTTCTGAGGTAATGGTGTAGCCATGAGTTTTGGCTAATGTGGCAATACCGTCACCAAGGCCCGCACCATTAGCAGTGGCGGTATTCACTATTGAGATAACCTGTTCTTAAAGATCATTATCTTCTAAGACTGCTGTACGGAAGTTCTCAAAATCTGACATGGTGTATCTAGTAATTAGCGGCTTTAGGGAGGCCTTCTAACATGGCTATCCGGTTAGATAGATTGTTAATCTCTTGTTGTTGTTCTTTAACTGCCTCTATTAATACAGCGGTGAGTTTCTGATAGACAATGCTTTTATAGCCTTTGTTATCGGTTTTAACTAACTCTGGTATGACTTTTTCCAGTTCTTGGGCAATAAGGCCGATATCAGGCTCATTGTTATCTTTCCAGCGGTAAGACTTACCTTGTAACTTACCTAGGGTAGATAAGGCAGATTTAAGGGGTTTGATGTCCTTTTTAAGGCGGAGGTCGCTGGCACAACTCACTCGACTCTTACCACCACTAATCATCTCCAACTCAAAGTCCGTTAGATCGCCATCTCGTCCTAGAAAATCCGCGTGTTGGATGACATCATCTTCGGTGATGGTGTAACCGTGATTCTTGGCCAGCATCACAATGTTCTCATCGAGGCCAGCACCATTGGCAATAGCGGTATTGACGATAGATATCACCTGTTCTTGTAAGTCTTCGTCTTCTAATACGGCATCACGGAATGATTGAAAGTCGCTCATGGAATTCTCCTTGGGTTATGACCCAAGAATACCCCTGTCAGGGGGATGGCTCAACTTAGAAATGTGATGGGGTCACATAAAGAAAAGCCCCGTATGAGCGGGGCTATATTTTTGTACGCTTTGGTTGCGCTACATGGTGTCTGGGTTTAGCCCTTCATGCCTAAAATCGTATTTATGATGATCATATTTTTGGAGAAATGTTCGGCGCCTCTAGGGGTTGACCCTATTCTTAACCCCCCGGATACGGTGTCCAACTCCTCTTCACTTAACTCCACGCTCTGCGGTAATTCCCGTTCGGTCATCTGTTTTTGCTTA
>JAPKAJ010000105.1 GCA_028825345.1 Arenicellales bacterium
CTTGCGACATATGGATTAACAGTCCACCGTTCTACCAACTGAACTACCGGGGATCGCAGGGTCGGCAATGCTACTGTCGGATGTGGTTTTGGTCAAGCGGGCAAATCGATCTATTGGGGTTTCAGGTACATCGAACCGGCTTGTTGCCGGGAGCCTGTGCCGACAATCTGGCACGTCCAGTAAGGTGAACAATCACGGCGCGCCGGTTGCTCGATGCCAGGCCACAAATCCGGAAATGGCCATTCGGCCATGCACTACCGTCCGGCTTAAATAGGAGTCGGTCGGGGGTTCGCCAGCCAATGGTGAGACCGGAACTTCCGACGCTGGCCAGGATAAGCCTCTCATCCGGATCCAGAATATAGTTTTGATTAGGGTCGGCAAACGCGATCCAACCCCCTGACCATCCGTTGCCAGTCGCGCATCCTTCAGAGGTGTCCCCGGGGCACAGCGTTACCGAGTGACCTTGCCTGACCGCCTCGAGTCGAGCCAGGGCAAGATGGTGGAGCAATCGTTTTGCTGCGCGGTCAATGCGAATTTGGTCGATATTTTGGTTATAGGCGCTGGCGCTGTAAAGCCCTAGGATGGCGAAAATAGATAGGCAGATCATAAGTTCAATCAAGCTAAAGCCGCAGCTTGGGTTCGAGACTTTGCGGCGAATGGAAGATAATAGGAGCCTACCGTTTTTGTACATATATCCAATAGTCCGACATTACCCGGGATTGTTCTGTGAAGAAGCGCACTGAAATATGACTCGCCCGTTTGCCGTTGAAAGCCCGTTTGTGCCTGCTGGAGATCAACCTGAGGCGATTGCCAAGCTAAAGGATGGCCTTGTTGCAGGGGAGGCGTTCCAGACCTTGCTTGGGGTTACCGGTTCGGGAAAAACATTCACAATCGCACATGTCATTGCAGATTTGAATAGGCCTGCGCTGATACTAGCTCCAAACAAAACTCTGGCTGCCCAGCTTTATGCAGAGATGCGGGAGTTCTTTCCAAGTAATTCGGTTGAGTATTTTGTTTCTTACTATGATTATTACCAGCCTGAAGCCTATGTTCCGGCAAGCGATACCTTTATCGAAAAAGATGCGTCGATTAACGAACATATTGATCAGATGCGCCTGTCCGCCACCAAGGCCATCCTGGAGCGTGAAGACGTCATCATTGTTGCCACGGTTTCTGCGATCTATGGGTTGGGCGACCCAGCGGCCTATCATGGGATGATCCTGCACCTGCGTGAGGGCGGTCTTAGCAATCAACGTGAGGTCTTGCGCCGCCTTGCAGAGTTACAGTACACCCGCAATGACATCGAGTTGCGACGGGGCAATTTTCGGGTGCGCGGTGATGTCATAGATATTTTTCCTGCTGAGTCCGAACGCTTCGCGGTTCGGGTTGAGCTTTTTGGAGATCAAATAGAGCAACTCACCCGTTTTGACCCTCTGACCGGGGAAACCGAACAGAAGGTGACTCGCTTTACCATCTACCCCAAGAGTCACTACGTCACTCCAAGGGAAAAAGTTCTCGAGGCAATTGTCAAAGTAAAAGCTGAGCTGGCTGACAGACTCACGGTCTTGCGTGACTTGGACAAGCTCGTGGAGGCCCAGCGTTTGGAGCAACGTACCCGTTATGACGTTGAGATGATGCAGGAGTTGGGTTATTGCGCCGGAATAGAAAATTACTCGAGGTTTCTTTCTGGGCGCGAAGCCGGCGAGCCCCCGCCGACATTGATGGATTACTTTCCCGCGGATTCGCTGCTGATTATCGACGAGAGCCACGTAACCGTACCCCAATTGGGAGCAATGTTTAAAGGAGACCGTTCGCGAAAGGAGAATCTGGTGGAATACGGTTTTCGTCTGCCATCGGCGATGGATAATCGGCCGTTACGGTTCGATGAGTTCGAGGGATTGATGCCTCGCACCGTATTTGTGTCGGCCACGCCAGCGGACTACGAGCACACCCGTAGCTCCGCGGTGGTCGAACAGGTTGTCCGGCCAACGGGGTTGGTTGATCCGATTATTGAAGTCAGGCCGGTAGTCAGCCAGGTAGATGATCTAATGTCGGAGATTCGGGAAAGGACATCAGTTTCGGAACGGGTGCTAGTGACAACCCTGACCAAACGTATGTCGGAGGATCTGTGTGATTACCTCAATGACCATGGTATCAGAGTGAGATACCTGCATTCCGATATCGATACAGTTGAGCGAGTCGAGATTCTTTCTGATCTGCGACGAGGGGTTTTCGATGTGTTGGTCGGTATCAACTTATTGCGCGAAGGGCTCGATCTACCGGAGGTATCGCTGGTTGCTATTCTCGACGCCGATAAAGAGGGCTTCTTACGCTCGGCGCGGTCATTGATTCAAACAATTGGCCGAGCCGCTCGACATATTAATGGTAAAGCTATTCTCTACGGAGACGTGGTCACAAAATCTATGCAAAAAGCCATCGACGAAACGGATCGGCGGCGCGAAAAGCAAGAGGCCTATAACCAGCGTCACGGCATCGAGCCTCAATCTATTCGTAAGGAGGTTAAGGCGATTATCGAAGGGGCCGGCGGGGTTTCTGCTTCGCCTGGTAAGCAGAAAAAAGGCCGCAAGAGCCAAAATCTGGCAAACCTATCCGGCATCTCTTCGATGTCGCCTGGGGAATTGGGCAAACGGATCAACCAGTTGGAAAAACAGATGTACACCTATGCGAGGGATCTTGAGTTCGAACTGGCTGCGCAGACTCGCGATGAACTAACCCTTCTTAAACGCCAACAGTTGGGACCGCGAATCGGGGCGGCTTGAGCTGTGGGTTCCAAACAACGCCTTAAGCCTCCAACCCAATCACCACACTACCGTTATCGCGACGGCACTGAATCGGGTCGGCTGTCAGGCAACCGGACAGCCTATAACCCTATCCAGGAACTCAATCTGATAGCACGGCGTGCAGGGCGTCAATCACCGTATCCAGCTGATCCGAAGTGATAACGAGCGGTGGAAGCAGTCGAATCACTGTGGGACCGGCGGGTAAGGCAAGAACCCGACGCTGGAGGAGGGCCTTCAGGTAAGGGGTGGCTTTTTCTTTCAGTTCGATCCCGATCATTAGTCCGACCTGACGCACCTCCCGAACCCGGGCAGGTAACTTGGCCGAAAAACGATCAAGGAAATACTCCCCTTTGTCTCTGGCACTCGCAGCCAAGTCGTGGTCCAGCATGAAGTCGATAGTCGCGAGCGCGGCCGCGCAGGCTAGCGGGTTACCCCCAAACGTAGATCCGTGCACACCGATGCCTGCCTGAACCCGGTCAGTACACAGCACGGCACCCATAGGCATTCCGCCGGCAATACCTTTAGCCAGGCACAACATGTCAGGCACAAGATCGAATCGCTCACAGGCAAAAAGAGTGCCGGTTCGGCAAAACCCAGTTTGAACCTCATCAATGATCAACAGCGCGCCTTGCTCATCGCAACAACGCCTTGCTGCTGCCAGGTAGTCCGCTTGTGCTGGTCGAACGCCACCCTCGCCTTGGACAACTTCCAGTATTACAGCAGCCGTGTTCTCATTGACTGCTTTCTCAAGCTTATCGATATTATTAAGAGGTACGAAAGCGCAATCTGGCAACAGAGGTTCGAATGCATCTCGGTACTTAAACGTGGCGCTCAATGCGCCGAGAGTTCGGCCATGAAAGCCCCGCATTGCCGCAACCAGTCCGGTACGTCCACTCGTTTTGCAGGCAAATTTGATCGCAGCCTCGACGCTTTCAGTGCCTGAATTGCACAGAAACACACGGTTGAGGCCGGGTGGTGAAAGCTCGACCAACTTTTGCATTAGTTGCCCACGTTGATCGTTATAAAGGATGCCAGGACAAGTTATCAGAGTTTCAGCCTGACGGGCGAGAGCTTTAGCAACAGCTACGTTTGCGTGGCCCACATTAGCCACGCCAACGCCGGCGGCGCAGTCCAGATACTCGCCTCCCTTATCATCCCAGAGAATAGCGCCTTGCCCGCGTACAATATTGATCGCACGTCGTGGATAAACCTCTAGCGCATAGTCATCTTCAAGGTGGAGGCTCGTCATTGGATGATCGTCCCTTTACCTGCAAGCGCGTCGCGGACCGGGTGCTCAGTACGTCCATCAGCAATAATGACTTCTTTTGCACCCCCATCAAAAAGCCGGCGCAGGGCCAGCATTTTGCGTTTCATGCGGCCCTTGACCTGTTCCTCCCGGTCTTTAAGCTCGTTCGCGTTGATGAGGTTGACCACGCTGCCCGGATCATCCGGATCGTCGAGAAATCCAGGGGCTTCGATCAGTTGTACGATTCGATCCGCTTGCAGCGTCTCTTGAAGGATGCTCACAATATCGTCGTTTTCAGAGTTGATCGCATAGCCTTGTTCGTCAATGATTGGGATGCTGAGCACCGGCCGGTACCCTTGTGTTATCAACATTTCAAGTAACGCGCCGTTTACCGATCGGGGTTTACCCGATAGATCGCGCTTTATCAGAGTTTTTCCACCTTCTCGCACGCGAATTCCGCGATTGCGTTCACCTTGAATCAGCCGCCCGTCAAGGCCGCTCAGGCCAACTGCATTAATATTATGACGTTGGCACAACTCCACAAAGCGTCGGTTGCGCAAGCCCGCATAGGCCATCATGATCAGATCAATGGCATCGTCATCAGAGTAGACGCTGATGTAGCCAGAAACCGAAGTCAATTCCGTTTTTTCTATGCCCAATTTGACACCGAGGGCATCGCGAGCAGCGTTGGCGCCCAGGACCACCAGGTAGGGCTCCTGCAACTGAGCGAGATCTGCGACCACCCCCGCCAGGTTAATTTGAGATCCGCCTCCGACTTTGATGATGTACATAGGTGGTGCCTGTGAATCAGAGTGACTGAATGGTTCGGTTACTGATTGGTTGCCAGCCGCTTTCACCCGGATAGGGGGCAGAGCAAACGATCGACTCACTGGCCTGTTGGCAACAATGCATCTGAAAGTACGCTGGGTTTTCGTTGTAAATAGTTGCAAGTTCCGAAGAATCGGGGCTGGCGATGATCAGGTTCATGGCTCGCAAGTAGCGCGTACGTTTCTCGATGACATCGACACCTTTTTGAACCGATGGCAGCCGCCCATAATGATCGAATCGTTTGATAAAATTGAAAATCTTTTCCGCACCTATCCGGCCTGTCTCGCGAATACGCACACCGCGCAGTTCGCCGTTGAAAATAAATGCCCTCTGGCCGTCAACAAACGGCATGTTGTTTTCAACCCGGATGCCCTCATCACGAAAAGCACTGCGGGCATGGGCCAACAGCAACGTTGTGCCTCGGAATTGTGTAAAGTTATCCTCCCAGATCGGGCGTATATCGCGATGAACCTTCCAGCCGTCAGCGTCTAGCCAAGCGCACCCCCAGCCGTGCCCTTGATACTCGGTGCTTTCGCGCGCAAGGGCAGCGAACCGTTCAAGATGTGAGCTGATCTCAAAGGGGCGCTCGGAACGTACCCATAGAAGTCGACACATCGTTTGGTCTAAACCGGGTGAAGGCCCGGAAACTTCAGCCCCAATGTTTCGTTAAGGCCGTGCATAATATTAAAACACTGCACGGCCTGGCCCGCCGATCCTTTCATCAGGTTATCAATCGCACTGATAACGACGAGCCGGTCGGTGCCAGGGTCGCGCTCGAAGCCAATATCGCAATAGTTGGTTCCCGCGAGCAGTTTGGGCTCTGGATAGCGGTGGATGCCGCTGCGCTCTTTAACAATCCGGACAAATGGCTCGTTGCCGTAATCTTCACGGTAGATCTTCCAAACGGCTTTCTCGTCAAGCGATTCAGATATAAAAACATGACAGGTGGCAAGAATGCCCCGCACCATTTCGATGGAAGTCGCCGAAAAGTGAATGGGGATATCTCCGAGCGATTGCTCAATCTCGCCGACGTGGCGATGTCCCGTTGGCCGATACGATCGGACGGCGCCGCTACGTTCCGGATGGTGACTGGCATCGCTCGAAACATTGCCGCCCTCGCTCGAGCCGGCTTTGACATCAATGACGATGGAGTCGACTAATCCACGGCGAGTCAACGGTCGCACGGCCAGGATGCTTGCTGTCGCGTTGCAGCCCGCACAGGCGACAAGCGCGGCCGAACGTAGGGCGTCGCGGTG
Organism: Arenicellales bacterium; assembly: GCA_028825345.1. GTDB lineage: Bacteria > Pseudomonadota > Gammaproteobacteria > Arenicellales > UBA868 > UBA868. Next base: position 6,132 of record JAPKAJ010000105.1, read on the forward strand.
CAACTCGGGTACGCCATAAACGAAGCTGCCCAGCAGGTCGGGGCGAGAGTGCTCACCCGCATACCAATGCTGGTAACGCTCGGCACTGTGCAGTCTGAAATCTGCGCTGAGATCGACTAGACGTGGCGCGAGCGACTGGAAGTCGCCGATACTTTCCATAGCACGTCCGTGCGGCAGGCACAAAAACAGAACGTCACAGGGGCTCAACTGGGAAAGCGCGCAAAATTTGAGCCCAGTGGTTCCGCGCAAATTCGGGTGAGCTTTGGAGACGGACTTCCCTGCAAAGCGTTCCGAAGTGACTTGGACAACCTGGCAGTCTGAATGAAACAATAGCAATCGAAGCAGTTCACCGCCAGTATATCCCGAGCCACCGACGATTCCGACCCGGATCATCAGGCTTTCTCCAGAACATAGTCGACTACCCGGGCGGGAATATTCACACCAGTGGTCTCGATGCTGTTGCGAAACTCCATGGTGTAGTTGACTTCATTAACCAGCAGGCCGCTGTCTGTTTCGAAAAGGTCCACGGCCAGTACGCCACCACCGACGGCACGAGCGGCAGCCAATGAAATCGAGGAAATCTCATCACTGACTACACATCCGGTGGCAACCGCCCCACGGGCCGTATTCGTGATCCAGTGAGGCGATGTTCGATAGATCGCCGCCACGCACTCCTCTCCGATCACGAAGCTTCGGATATCGCGCCCCTTCTTTTCCACATATTGTTGGATGTAGAAAATTGAATGATGGTAGCTGCCGAGGATGGCCTTGTGTTCGAGAATAGACTCCGCGGTTTCGCGATCGTTTATTTTTGAAAGCAACCGTCCCCAGGATCCCACCACTGGTTTGAGTACCACCGGGTAACCCAACTGCTCAATGGCTTCAAGGGCAGAGGCCTCGGTGAAAGCGATACGTACAGGTGGCTGGGGAACATTGGCTTCTTTTAGAGCCAGCGAGGTCAGGATTTTGTCGCCACAGACTCGAGAGACATCCGATGTGTTGATGCACCGGACACCGGTGCTCTCCACCAGGCGAAGCCCGTGCATGGCTCGCGAATGGTTGATACAACGCTCAAAAACCAGATCGACATCCGGGCCTGAAAATAGATCGAAGGCGAGTTTGCGATCATCGATCATTACCAGCTCAACCCCGCGCGACTTGAATTCACCAATCAGAAGCTTTTCTTCCTTTCTAATCAGTGAGTGCAGGAACCCGATTTTCACTCGCCCCAGTCCTCTTCGGCCTCAGGTGCCTCAGCCAGTGCGGGTGGATCCAGCGCCGTAACCTCAAGTTCGGTGCCGCAGTCGGGGCATTCAAGAAGTTCACCCACGACCGTATCGTCATTGAACGTTATTTGGACAGCGCATACGGGACATTCGCTCATAGGAGTCTCCTGTTGTTAGTGTACGCCGGTGGAGTCCGGCCGGTTGGCGGGTTATTCTAGTGCGAGTGATGCCATCGAGTGAACCCTGACCATGCGAAAAACGGCATTAGACCTGGCTGATAAATTTTGCGCGCCTGTCCTTGGTTGCCGGTTGATCGCAGGGCGTCTCGAGCCAAGCTGCACATTGGACGAAAGCTCGAGGTCTATAACCTTTCAGAATAATCCAAGGACCGCTTAACGATAACAACGCTTTTTAGATCATCAGGCAAAAGTTCTTCATCGTTATTTGGTTTTGGACAGTTTCAAACCTCCAAGGAATTGGCGCTAATATTTGAGTGGCAGGGTCAAACGGCTCCCTTGTCATCTTGCGTGGATCTTCGCTATCGAGGTGGCGCAATACATAACAGGAGCCTTAAAA
>JAPKAJ010000429.1 GCA_028825345.1 Arenicellales bacterium
CAGCCATCCACGGCACCACAGGGACGGACTCGAGGATGATCTGCCACAGACTATCAAGACCCCATCCCGTTCTGGCAGAAATGACCACCGGCGATCCCATCCCTAACTCATGAAAATCGAGCCGGGCTACCTCAGGCTCCAGACCCTCGGCTTTGTTGACCACCAGAAACACCGACTGCTCAGTCAAACGCAATTCCCTAGCCAGTTCTATATCTGCAGAGGTCAGACCATCCTTCGCATCAAGAATCCACAGCACGATATCGGCCTCTAACAACGCCGCCTCAACCTGCCGACGGACCGCTTGCTCGATAGTCCCCGCGCTATCGGTCAAACCACCCGTATCAATCATCAGAAACTGCCTGGCACTCGAATAAGCGAATCCATACAATCGATCTCTGGTTACACCAGGCTGGTCATGAACGAGCGCACGGCGTGAATGAGTTAACCGATTGAAGAGCGTCGATTTGCCCACGTTGGGCCGCCCGATGATCGCCACAACCGGTAATTTTCCAGGTCCTTCCACTGCCATGCTCCGACCCTACTGACCTAACCCAGACGCCCCGTGTTATCCCTGCTCAGCACTGGCCAGACGCACCGCAGTAACACGGCCACTTTCCGAAGAAACGTATAACCAATTTGGCTTAGCCGGTGTGATTGAAATGATCGCCTCCGTATCGAGCCTGATGCGTCCAAGCAATTGACCATCTTCAGAATCAAGCAAGTGCAAATAACCCTTGTAATCGCCCAACGCGATAACGCCGAGCGACACTCTCGGTGCGGTTAACCCCCTACCCCGAAGGGCTGACTGGCGCCACACCTCTGCTCCATCGTTCAGCCTCAAAGCAACCACTTCACTATTTGATGTAACTGCGTAGACACCATTGTCGTCCGCACCCAGATCCCGTAGCACAGAAACCTTGCTCGACCACCGACGCTTTCCGGTCGCAACATCCAGCGCCACCATGCGCCCCTGATAGGCACCAGCAAAGAGTACATCACCGACGATCGCAGGCCTCGAATCCAGATCAATCAACCGCGCTACTTCGTTACTGCCTCGTGCCCGATCTACTGCAACGTTCCAAACCGTCTGTCCAGTGGCCAGATCAATAGACGATAACCGACCATTGGCCAATCCGGCCAATGCACGTCCGCGGTGCACCAACGGCTCCGAAACCCCGCGCAGTGTCAACTCTGGCACTCGGTGCCGACTACGCCATCGAACCGACCCGTCGGCAGCCTCGATCGCCAGCATCTGACCGCCGCCGGTGCGCAACAGCACAACTCCATCGGAGACCACCGGGCGTGCCAACACCTGGGCACCCACCGCTTGCTGCCATTGATCGACACCATCAGCCGTATGCATCGCACGGACAACGCCCTCATCATCGACCACGACCACGTATTGTGAACCCACCCCCGTGCCGGCCATGATTCGGCTTGACAATTGCCGGCGCCAAAGCTCTTTCCCAGTTTCCCCGACCCAGGCCACCACGACACCGGAGGGGTGCGCAACGTAGATATATTCGCCATCCACGGACACGTGAAGAATGGAATCGGCCTGCCGATAACTCCTGCCCACATCCCCTCGCCACACTCGTTCCAACACCCACTGTTGCTCGACCTGACCCAGCTTGGTGGCTTCAACCCCCTCGCGCATGAAATGTACTGGCGGGCTAGAACAACCCACAAGGAGTAACCCAAACACCGCCATTAACCCGCGCCACTGCATCACCCAGGACTTAATCCGTTGCAATACGGTCACGCTTAACTTGCAATAAATCACGGGCCCCGCTGCGCCCTGCAAGTGCGGCCAGAGCAGCGTCATAGGCGATCAGCGCTGCGCGCCGATCCCCACCGTGAGCCAGGATATCTCCGCGCAGC
>JAPKAJ010000430.1 GCA_028825345.1 Arenicellales bacterium
CAAGAAGGGCAAAATCTGCCGGAATTCTTGAATCAAAAAAGAATCCTCTTTGATTAGCCACTGGCGGAAATTGACTATCTACAGTGCTTAGAAGAGGCAGACAATAGCCTCAACAATTTCCCTGAGAATGTAATGTATATTAGTGATATGAAATGCGGTCTTATCTTATTGACTGGTTTGTTTTTGTTGAGTTCTTCAGCATGGTCTGCTGGCACTCTTAAAGTCACTACCCCTAACGGCGGTCAGAAATGGACTACCGGGAAGTCCTATGCCGTCAAATGGAGCAAAGGTAGTGCGGGTGCTACGGTCAAGATACAACTACTTAAATCAGGTAAGCACTACAAGTGGGTATCCAAGAAGACCAAGAATGATGGAAAACATACATGGAAGATACCGTCCACAGTAGCCACCAGCAGTGCCTACAAGATCAAGATCGTTTCTATAAAAAAGATGTAGGAAGAAACCAGATGACTATCAACATAGAACCAATCCATCTCGAACGCCCCAATTTCGCTGGTTTGTTGTCGGGCGTTTCCGTGGCCAACGGAATTTCAAAAGAAGATGCCACGGAGATTGAAGATGGCATGAATCACTTTGCCGTACTGGTTTTGCGCAACCAACAGATTACCGACGACCAACAATGCGCTTTTTCGGAATATTTTGGGCCGCTTGAACAGGCAACTGGCGATATCGACCAATCCGCGACACGACGACTTTCGATGAAGGTGAACGATATCTCAAATCTGGACGAGAACGGTGCAGTCATGGCAATTGACGACCGGCGCTCCCTGTTCTCTCTAGGCAATCGGCTTTGGCATTCGGACAGTTCCTTCAAACAAACACCCGCGAAATATTCCCTGCTATCGGCACGCGATATACCGGCAAGCGGTGGCATTACACAGTTCGCCGATATGCGGGCTGCCTGGGATGCACTGGCTCCTGAGATGCAGGTGGAATGCATGGACAAGATCTGTGACCACTCGCAACTCTATTCCCGAGGACTGCTGGGTTTTGCAGAATGGACTGACGCCGAGATCGCGTTCAACCAACCGGTCCCCCAGCGACTGGTGCGTCGCCATGCGGGCAGCGGTCGCCTCTCGCTGTATCTCTCTGCTCATGCGGGTGCTATTGACGGTCAGCCCATGCCCGAAGCCCGGATTTTCCTGCGAGAATTAAACGAGCACGCTACCCAGCACCAATTCATCTACAGCCATGAATGGCAACCCAACGACCTGGTCATCTGGGACAATCGCGCCACCATGCACCGAGCTACCCGCTACGACAGTGAAGAGGTCCGCGATCTGCATCGCACCACAGTCACCGACAGCGCGCCGACATTGCAACAACCTGTGTGACACCTGTGCAACCTTCATAAAATCGATAAATGAACATGGCGCACTCTTCATTTGATTCGCTTGCCTGCCATAAGATGGTTTCCTCCGTCATGCGGTGGACTACACTTTAACTCCTTGTCCGTTTTTCAGGACCACAGCTGGCGTTGCATCCAGGATGCTGCGCTCAGGCCACCGCAGCAGGGATTCGTTGTGCCCGATGGCGGAGCGTTGCCGATGGTTGCAAAGAAGGGGGCGGGGTTTCAGCGACCCTGGCTCCATAGCGGCCGGATTCGGGGAGGTATTACACAGTTGCCGGGCGATGCAACAGCAGTCATCGGCTGTTCGACTTGGGTGAAAAGGGTGTTTATCCTTCCTATACTCCTCGCATGATAGAGTGCATTCGCGATTAAAGTTGACCTCGGAGATTCAAGGATGAGCGATGTAACAAGTGCGGACCTGTCGGCTCTGAGCCGGTGGGACACACCCACGATCTGCAATGGGCTGGAACTGGTCACACCGGAACGTCGTGCCATCGGTTTCACGA
>JAPKAJ010000431.1 GCA_028825345.1 Arenicellales bacterium
GGCAGGATTGGTAGTCGGCTCAGGCATGGCGGCGCAGATGGTTGCACTGTTGACTCTGCTGGAATCTGGGGATGAACTGGTTTCTGCCAGTACCTTGTATGGCGGCACCTATTCCCAGTTTGATTACTCTTTCAGGCGTATGGGCATTAATACTCATTTTGTTGATCCGGATGACCCCGAGAACTTTGCAAAGGCCATTACACCAGCAACCAAGGCCGTATATGCCGAGACAATCGGTAATCCGCTGAACAATGTGCTCGACATATCAGCAGTCGCTAAGATCGCACACGATGCTGGTGTGCCGCTGGTGATCGACAATACCTTTGGCACCCCGTACCTGTGCCGCCCCTTTGAGCACGGGGCTGATATCGTAGTGCACTCGGTGACCAAGTGGATCGGTGGCCACGGCAGTTCAATCGGGGGCGCCGTTATTGAATCCGGAAAATTCCCGTGGGATAACGGCAAGTTTCCCGGCATGACCGAGCCCTCAAAGGGCTATCACGGCATTCGTTTTTACGAAACTTTTGGTGATTTCGGTTTTGTGACCAAGGCTCGCATGGAAACCCTGCGTACCTTGGGGCCGTCGATGAGCCCTTTCAGCGCATTTCTTTTTCTGCAAGGACTGGAAACATTACCGCTGCGCATGGATCGTCACTGCACTAATACTCTGGCGGTTGCGCGGTTCCTCGATGATCATTCTCTGGTTTCCTGGGTCAAGTACGCCGGTCTGCCGGACAACCCGTATCATCAACTGGCACAAAAGTACCTACCCAAAGGCGCTGGCGGCGTGCTGACCTTCGGTATTCGAGGTGGACAGGCGGCGGGCATCCGGTTTATCGAAAGCGCACAGTTTTTGAGTCATTTGGCGAATGTAGGAGATGCCAAGACGTTAGTGATTCACCCCGCGTCAACGACGCATCGCCAGCTTAACGAAGAAGAGCAGGCGAGTGCGGGAGTGAGCCCGGATATGATCCGCATGTCCGTGGGACTGGAAACCTTAGATGATATTCTTTGGGATATCGAACAAGCGCTAGCCAAATCTCAGGAATCCTGAGCGCTATCCGGAACTATTGATAAATATGGCCTGCTGTCATTATTACCAGCTAACCCCTGGGGGCGATCAGCTTTTTTCGGTTGATGTCAGTAAAGTGCGTTTTGGCCCTGGGGCTATTGACGAACTGGGCCAGGAAGCCCGATTGCTTGGGATCAAACGCGTGGCCGTCTTTACCGACAGGCGGGTCGCAGAATTATCTCTTTTTTCCGATGCCATGGCCGCTATTCGCGGTGCAGATCTTGATCCTGTGGTCTATGACACCGTTCGGGTAGAGCCAACTGACCAGTCATTTCGTGAGGCTATTCAGTTTGCGGCAGACGATGATTTCGATGGCTTTATCTCGATCGGAGGCGGCTCGGTGATGGATACCTGCAAGGCTGCCAATCTGTACAGCACCCACCCGGCCGATTTCATGGCTTATGTAAATGCGCCAATCGGCCAGGGCTTGCCAGTGCCAGGTAAGCTGAAGCCACACCTGGCTTGTCCGACAACGGCGGGCACAGGAAGTGAATGCACCGGCATCGCAGTGTTCGACCTGCTGGAAATCCAGTGCAAGACCGGGATTGCAGCGCGGTCGATGCTGCCCGATCGAGCCATTGTCGATCCTCGCTGGACCGATACATTGCCTCCGAGCGTCATGGCGGCGACCGGATTTGATGCGATCAGCCATGCCTTGGAGGCGCTTACTGCCAAGCCTTTCAGCTCACGCCCGGCGCCGGTGGATGCCTCAGCTCGACCAATGAGCCAGGGAGCCAACCCTTGGAGCGACATGGCCTGTCGTGAGGCGCTGCGTCAGTGCGGCGAGTATCTGGTGCG
>JAPKAJ010000106.1 GCA_028825345.1 Arenicellales bacterium
GGAATTGACGAGATTTCGGTCCGCGCATCGCCACAAACTATTGCTGTCCTTGAGATACTTATTGGACCGCCGGAACTATTTGCGAACGTTATATCCGGGGTAATCTGCCTGGGCCTTTTCGAAGGTGCTTACATTACAGAGATAATCCGAGCAGGAATCCAGTCTATAGACAAAGGGCAAACAGAGGCTGGCCAGTCAATCGGGCTTACACGATTCCAGACGTTGCGATGGGTAGTCTTTCCTCAGGCAGTCCAACGAGTGATTCCCCCCCTCGCAGGGCAGTTCATTACTCTTATAAAGGACACCTCCATAGTGTCATTGATCTCAATTCAGGAGCTTACCTTTTTAGCCCAAGAAGTCGCCTATTCGACACAATATGTGTTTGAGATCTGGTTGTTTGTTGCGGGAGTCTATTTCTGTATCTGTTATTCCCTCGCACTCTTCTTCGGCAGACTAGAGCGGCGTGCGCAACGTATTTACTAAAACTAAATAGACAGGCCAAACAATCATAGCGCGACACTAATTTCTATCATTCCGACCTTAGCAGGAGTGCCCTTTGAAAAAATGATCTCTTTAGAGAATGCGTCTAAATACTTTGGTAGCTTCTGTGTGTTGAGCGTTGTGTCTGTGGCCCTTGGGATCTGGAAATTCGACTATGATCCGCTGCATTAATCGGTTTAAGAGGCATGATGAAGGCAGAATCTGGGTTAACGGGTACCGAACTTACTGAAGACGGGATGACCATGATTGTGGTCACTCACGAGATGGGTTTTGCGAAGCAAGCTGCCAGCAAAGTAATCTTTATGGATCAAGGTGAACTCGTCGAAGCGGTCCCGACCGGACAGTTTTTTCACACCCTATCTGCGATCGGACAAAGCTGGTCTTGTCATAAATAGTGACACATTAATTTCATCTACTCAAATTGGCTCTAAAAAAATGAGATGCACAATAGACATTAATCAAAATGGCAAAAGAGAGGGTTTCATTCAGCTAAATCACTCTAATGATAGGCATGCATATGGGGTAATTCCCATCCCCATAGCAGTAATCGCCAATGGTCTCGAACCTACCGTGCTACTTACAGCAGGAAACCATGGAGATGAATACGAAGGAGTTATTATCTTAAAGCGCCTCTATGAGGCAATTGCTAGCGAACAGATCAATGGGCGGCTCATTATCCTGCCGGCCTTGAATTTTCCGGCCGTCCGAGAGTTCAAGAGAGTCTCTCCGCTTGATAATAACAATATGAATCGTATCTTTGGTTCAACTGACTCCCCAGGGCCTACTAGAGAGATTGCTCGATTCGTTGAAAATGAGCTTATTTCACAAGCTCGCTATGCTATCGATCTTCACTCGGGTGGAACAATGTGTGAATTCCACCCGTGTAGCTACATATATAGTGGGGGTGATCAACAGTTTGTACAAGAAAAAATATCAGCGGCACACTGTTTCGGAGCAAAATATACAGTTGTGGTAGTGGGTACTTCGGGCTCTTTATCCGCTGCGTGCGAACGTCAAGGGGTAGTGATGTTATCTGCTGAACTCGGTGGTGGGGCAATTCGCAAAAAGAACATTGAACTAGGCTATCACGGTACCCTCAATGCGCTTGCCGGATGGAGTGTATTAGATAGTGAGCCTGCAAAAACGTCGACTGAATTCTTGCTAAGTGGTGCTTCTTCATCTTTTATCATGAGTCCCATCGGGGGTGCTTTCGAACCATTAGTAGAGATTGGCCAAACAGTAATGGCAGAGGAAAGGGTTGGACGGGTTTACCCTTTGGAAACGTTTTCTGAACCCATAATCCAGATTCAATGCGAGAAGAAGGGCATTGTGATCGGACAACGTAATCAGTCCTTGGTGCAAAGAGGTGATTTTCTTCTGCATACCGGGGAACCAGTATCCGAAGCCGGCATACTTGAACAAAGTACCTCGTAGGGTTTATCTAAACATTTTTCTGTTGATAACAAGGTGTATAGCAAGGCGAGCAATCCACAAGGCTCGCGCCAGATCACCCGCTACATGATCCGCAATCCGTTTTCACTTAAAGAAGATGGAGTGTAAGGCGAAGTAGGACATGGTTGTCTATTGCACCCGGTGCCATGTCACCTTGAAACGTAAACTCCAGATCATGCCAGGGCAGTGGGGCTAAAACTTCTTTTGCAACCTGCCCCGGACCAAGGCGAACATCTGGCACGCTACTACGGCTGCTACAGCAACCGCAGCCGGGAGAATCGCAAAGGGTCTGCGTGAAACCACGCCGCGGATGAGATTGAAACTGATGCAACCGGGCAGTTCGCCTGTGATCCAGGCGCTCCAGATCCCGAGCTGTTCAAAGCTGCTCGCAGTGCCTGAATCCGGACTCACCTACAATACCGAGTACCTGCCGCGCTAAATAGCGGGTGCTGGGAACCAGGAACTCTTCGAGGTTTGATTCCTCGAAAAAGCACTTCGAGATCCTCCTTTTCCTGAATTATGGTCTCTGGAGGCTAATTCTTTAGATTGATCGGATTTGCGACCGAAACTAGAGTGCGTCACAGAGGAAAGCGCCCGTTTAATTGCGGGTCTATTTTCCTAGCGTCTTGTTCTTGACGCGTGTCGCTCGTCGATAATACTGCAGGAGGCGTTGCGCGTTGTCGCCCAGGTGCTCGCCTGTAACGTGACAAGAGGTAGGCTGGCCTGCAATAGAGTCACTGGTAACGATATCATCACAGCGGCTGGCTGTTAAGACATTGAGGACATCCCGTGTGACCGATCTGCCCCTGTTGAAACGCTACCGGTTTTGGGCCGGCAGTATCGCCGCGCTGGCGTCCGCGATCACGTTCGCATTGAACGTGGTTTTCTCAAGGGTCGCCTATGATTACGGAGCGAATATACATGCGCTGAATCTTATCCGCACGGCGACATTTTTGTGCTGTCTTGCGGCCGTGGTGTTTATGACCGGCTCGCGTGTGAAAATGCCCACGACGGAAATGCTGCGCTGCCTTTTTCTCGGCTTGCTGCTTTGTGCGGAGATGTATCTGTTGCTGGCATCGATCCTGTTTATTCCGGTTGCGCTGGCGATACTCGTTTTTTACGCCTACCCGCTGATGATTGCTTTATGGGCGTGTGGCGCCCGGAAAAGTCGGTTCTCGGTCATGATGTTTGCGGCCATGGCGCTGGCTTTCTGCGGACTGGTCATCGCGTTCACTGGCGATGATTTGTTGTCCGCTGGCTGGCAGGGCCAGGTGGGAATCGGACTTGCCGCGTTTGCCGGGGTGTGCCTGGCCGCGTTGCTTGTATTAAGTGAGAAAGTCTTGGAGAAGCAGAACATTAATGTGATGATGTTCTACATGCTGTTGAGCGCCACGGGTACTGTTCTCGTCATCTCTGTGGCCGTATTAGAACTTCACTGGCCGGAGTCATCGAAAGGCTGGTTCGCCCTGACTGGGAGTGCGGGATTTTATGTTGCCGCGACTTTTCTGCTGTTCCGAGCAGTGGATCTGGTCGGGTCGCTGCAGACGGCCATCATCGACAACACCTCCCCGATCTGGGCGATGATTCTGGGGGTCATCGTGCTGGGGCAGTGGCTCAATGTTCGCCAGGTGACGGGTGCGGTGATTACGGTGGTTGCCGTTATGCTTTTACAATGGTTGCGGCGTCCAAAGCCCATTTGAGCAGGGGAGGTGAGTGCACGTTCTTTCACATTGATCAGCTTCGAGCGCCCAGCTCGGGCGTGTCGCCTTGTTCTTACCGGTTTTAGCCTGGGTTCGCCAAGCTGCCATCAGTGCGCGATAGCGGTAGTGCGGCATTTCTGTTACTGCCATCTATGACAGCATGGCACAACACCAGAACATCTTTTTCAGATAAGTGCCTGAGTAGTTCGCCTGGCATGTGACAGGAGACATAGGCGAGCAGAAACGAGTCGGGCATCTGATGCATGGCGGCATGATGCCAGAGCGCGTGTCTTAGAGTGTGAGCCCGCGGTGCCGACGTTCTGCCCACTGAGGGTATTAGTAATGGTTGGCGGCGAACGTCCTGGCGATGGCGGAGTGCTTGAGCATTGCCACGCTGTTTCTTTCAATAGTGGAAAATTGTTGAGCTGAAATTTCCGCTAGCTGTGCAAAGACCGTAAGCACTGGAACGTAAATTGCCGGGCCCCAACCGGCCAGCATGTTCATGTAGATGTTGGCGGTACTGAGCTATCTACCCGGGGAAAAGTCCCGCCTATCTGGCCAAGAGATCGGTCGATAAATGCCACGTTAATGACCGTTTTCCGCGCAGCAACAGGGTCTTAAGCCTAGCGCTCCCGTTGATGACCAGCCAGACCGGCAGCATCGGATGCCCACAAGCAAATGGGCCTTACAGGTGGCGCTCTCACCGGTACGGAGCGTACGGCTTTATGCCGCGTCCTGGCCCAATAATGGCTGCAGAACCCGCCAGATGTTATCCAGGATCAATGGTTGGGCGAGTGCAGAGGGGTGGAGGCCATCATTTAGCATCAGCTCGGGTTTGTCGTAGACACCCTCTAGGATAAACGGTAAAAAGCGCAGGTCGTAGCGCTCGGTCAGATCGGTGTAAACATCCTGGAACTGACGAGTGTAAAGAGCCCCATAGTTCGGGGGAAGCAGCACGCCGGCCACAACCACTCGGGCGCCAGTCGCAAGGGTTCTGCGGATGATGTTATCGAGGTTATCGCGGATCGTGGCGATGGGTGATCCCCGTAGGCCGTCATTGGCACCGAGCTCGATGATCAAGATGCCCGGTTGCCAGGTAGCGAGCAGGTCTTTCAGTCGGTTCCGGCCGCCGCCGACGGTCTCTCCGCTGATGCTGGCATTAATCACTTGTTGTGGATAGCCCATTTGCGATAATCGTGCCTTCAGCAGCTCGGGCCAGCTATCTGCCAGAGCGATTCCGTAACCGGCACTGAGACTGTCACCGAGAATTAGAATGTTCCCCGCGACGACTTTCGTGGGCAGCAGTACGAACAACAACACTAGGACCAGTCGAATCATGGAGCCAATTGTTACAGCCAACAATCTGTCCTGGCAAGTGAAAACAGCGAACGGAGAGCTGACCATACTCGATGACATTGAGCTGAGCGTCATGCCGGGTGATGCAGTGGCGATCACGGGGCCATCGGGTTCCGGTAAATCCACCCTGCTGGGGCTGCTCGCCGGTCTTGAGGATCCAAGCCGTGGTTCTATCCGATTGTTGGGTCATGAGCTCAGCGAATTGAACCAGGATGAAAAGGCGGCACTTCGGGCGGGCAATGTGGGTTTCGTCTTCCAGACCTTTTACCTGCTGAACGGACTGACCGCGATAGAGAATGTTGAGATCGCCCTGGAACTCGCAGGCCGCGATTACCAGCGGGAAGCTGCGGGTGAGCTACTGGAGCGAGTCGGATTAGCTGAGCGGATGAACCATTATCCGCCGCAACTTTCCGGAGGAGAGCAGCAGCGTGTCGCGCTGGCGAGGGCTTTTGCCGTAAACCCGAAGGTATTGTTTGCTGATGAGCCCACCGGCAATCTCGATACTGCGAGTAGCGAGCTCGTCGCAGACCTCTTCTTTGATCTTCGCCTTCAGTATGGAAGCGCCCTGTTGCTGGTGACCCACGACAGCACGCTTGCTGCGCGCTGCGACCGCATTCTGACTTTAGGTGCCGGGGGGCGACTGCAGTCGTGACTGGTATTGTCATGACCTTGCGCGGTATACGTCGTGACTGGCGTACAGGCGGTCTGCCGGTCATTGCACTCGCACTCAGCGTTGCGGTCTGCGCAGTGACGTCAGTGGGGGTTTTTAACGAGCGTGTTCAGCAGGCGATGCAAAGCCGGGCGGCCCAGACCCTTGGCGCTGATCTCGTTATACAGTCCCACAATACAATTCCACCTGAGGTGGCGCAAAAAGCCCTGTCTTTGGGGCTTGAGGTCAGTCAGCAGGTCGAGTTTCCCAGCATGATCCTGACCCAGGCCGGGGCGACGCGGTTGGTGTCTGTTAAGGCGGTGGATCAGCACTATCCCCTGCGTGGATCTGCCCGAACTGCAGAGCGACCCTATGGTGATGGGGAGGTGGCAGGCACGATCCCGGGTCGGGGAGAGATCTGGGCGCATTCCCGACTGTTCAGTGAAGTCGAAATAGATGTTGGCGCGAATGTCCAACTCGGCGAACAGACCTTCCGAGCCGCGCGGGCACTGATTCTGGAGCCTGATGGTTTTAGCTCCTTCTTTCACATGGCCGCCCCCCGAGTCATGATGCGATTATCGGATTTACCGACGACGGGACTGATCACGCCGTCAAGTCGCGCGCACTACCGGACCCAGGTGGCCGGCACACGGCAGGGACTGACCTCCTTCTCACAGTGGCTGGACACGTATGAACGCGCCGGGTTAGAGCGCCGTACGGTCAAGGACGCACAGCCGAGCATCCGGAGCGCACTCGATCGAGCCTCGAGCTACCTCGGGCTGGCCAGCCTGTCGGTGGTGATCGTAGCTGGGGCCGGTATATTTATCGCGGCCTTCTTTTATGCCCGGGGACAGTCGACAACGGTGGCTATCATGCGTTGCCTCGGCGCAAGCCAGCGTCGGATTCTACAGACGTTTATTCTGAGACTGGTTGTGGTGGCACTGGTATCGTCGTTTGTCGGCGGGTTGTTAGGCTATGGCGGCCAGGCATTTTTGTCCTCGCTTGCTGAAGAAGAACTCGGCTCGACACTTCCTCCACCAGCAATCTGGCCGATGCTATCGGGGATCGCTGTCGGACTGGTTGCAGCGGTCGGCTTTGGGCTTGCACCGCTGCTCAAGTTGCCGAAGCTGTCGGTACTGGGCATCCTACGCGGTGAAAAAGGTGTGGCGCCACCATCCATGTGGGTAACCCTGGGCCTGGTGCTGCTGACCAGCGGCGGGTTGATCTTCTGGCAGGCCCAGGAGACGGTGTTGACACTGTGGGTTATGGGGCTGACGCTGTGTCTGGTGGTGAGCCTCGCTGCAGGAGGATGGGTGATGCTGTGGCTGGTTGGGCGGATCAGGGTTTCACGCCCGAGCCATCGCTACGTGATCTCGAGTCTGGGCCGCCGCCTCGGTATGGGCAGCATGCAGGTGCTTGCCTTTGGGCTGGGTATCGCCGCGCTGCTGATGGTGACGGTTATGCGGGCCGATCTGCTGGACGGCTGGATGGATACCATACCCAGTGGTACACCCAACAGGTTTCTGATCAATGTTCAGCCGGACCAGCACCAAGCACTGCAGGAATTCTTTGTCGCAGAACAAATTTCCAGTCCCGATCTGTTTCCGATGACCCGCGGGCGCTGGGTCCGGCACAACGGCGTGCCGGTCGACCCACGGGCCTACCCCACTCTTCAGGCACAGCGGTTTGCTGCCCGAGAGTTCAACCTGACCTCCTCAATAGATCTGCCCGATAGCAATCGCGTCGTAAGCGGATCGTGGTGGAGGACCGGGCAACTCGGCGACAGGCTGTTGTCGCTTGAGGCAGAATTTGCAGAGTCACTCGGTATACGCATTGGCGACCAGATGACTTTTCGAATCTCGGGAGTCGATCTAACCGGCCGAGTGAGCAGTTTGAGGGCGGTTGCCTGGGACAGTTTTCAGGTGAACTTTTTTGTCATCGCAACACCCGGGCTGCTCGATGGTCAGCCGAGAACATTGATCACCAGCTTTTTCATGTCTCCTGAAAAATCTGATACAGCAGCCAGGCTGGTCAGGCAGTTTCCCTCAGCCACACTGTTCGACGTGGATAGCCTGATAGATCAGGTTCGGGAAATAATCCAGCAGGTCAGCGTCGCTGTACAGTATGTTTTTCTCTTCACCCTGTTCGCCGGGATCGCTGTCCTGATCGCGGCGGTTCAGGGCAGTGCCACCGAACGGAG
>JAPKAJ010000432.1 GCA_028825345.1 Arenicellales bacterium
AGCGCTCGCGACCAAATGCAGTGCCTGTAGCGCAAGACACCAGAGTATCGTACGCGCACGCGAGCTCCGCCAAAAAAGCCGCCCTGGCAATAACAACAACTGAATCACCGGCCGGCACGAGTGAGATAATTCCGCTGTAGCGGAGTTGCACCTTTAATATGACCATGCAATACGACAGCCTTGATAGTGGTAACTGGGCGCAGTGGCGTGAAGCGATTCTCGAATTGGAGGCGCAGGCTTACGAGGCGTCACGACGGGATCGGCCCGAGACGCTTGAGCAGATCATTCTGGATCGGCGCGGCGCCAGCCTCGCCGCCATCGACGGCGACCGGCTGGCTGGCTTTTGTCTCGGTGCCCCGCTAGAGCATTTTGCCCATGTGCGCGGACCCGCTGAGGATTCCAGACGCGGCGACATGACGGTGCTGTATTCGGCCGATACCTGTGTTAGCCCTGCTTGCCGCGGCAAGGGCGTGGGGCGGGAGCTGAAAACCCGCCAGCTCGCACTGGCCCGTTCGGCCGGATACCAGCTGATCGCCGGGCGTAACCGGGCCGGGCTCGCCAACGCCATGTGGCAACTGAACCGTTCACTCGGTGCTCGCGCAGTACATCTCATCGAAAAAGACTATGGGGACGGTATCGAACCCGATATCTGCATTTATTACCACATCAAACTTGATCAGGAGATCATCGAGCATGGGTCGACCTGAACATATCAATATCGTCGAAGTAGGACCGCGTGATAGCCTGCAGAACGAGGCTCAGCTGCTCTTACCGTCAGAGCGTATTGAACTGATCGAGCACCTGATGGGCTTCACCGAATGGCTCTGCGAACGCCTCGGTCACCCGCCCGCCTCGAGGGTTACCCGGGCACTGCTGGCGCGGCACAAGCAGTCGAGCGCTGTTTCAGGCTAAGACTTCGACCGCGCCTTAATGTGATCGAGCCCTCGGGCGAGATCGGCGATGATATCGGCTGGGGGCTCCAAACCAACCGCCACGCGTACCAGCTCGTCACCGATGCCAGCAGCCTTGCGCTCATCGGCGCTGATACGCGAATGCGTGGTCGAAGACGGGTGAGTGATGGTGGTCTTGACGTCACCCAGGTTCGCAGTGATAGAGAGCATCTGGGTCGAATCAATGACCTGCCAGGCGCTGTCTTTGCCGCCAGACACCTCAAACGATATTATCGCGCCAAAACCGCTCTGCTGGCGCGCGGCGAGGTCGTGGCCCGGATGACTGGCAAGCCCCGGGTAATGAACTTTAGTTACTGCCGGGTGATCCACCAACCAGTGAGCCACCTCGGCCGCATGGTCGCAATGAGCACGCATGCGCAGCGGCAAGGTTTCCAGGCCCTTGAGAAAAACCCAGGCATTGAACGGACTCATCGCCGGCCCAGCGGTACGCAAGGTATTTAACAGCATTTCGTGCAACGTTTTGTCGTCAGTCACCAGAGCGCCACCAACGCAGCGGCCCTGGCCATCGAGGTACTTGGTCGCCGAATGGACAACGACGTCCGCCCCCAGGGCGAACGGCTGTTGCAATACTGGAGTGCAGTACACGTTATCGACCGCAAACAAGGCGCCGGCCTCATGCGTCAACGTCGCCAACGCCGCCAAGTCGCCGATATCGCACAGCGGGTTGGAGGGGGTTTCGACAAAAACCAGGCGAGTGTCCCGTGTGATTGCCTTACGCCAGGCCGCAAGATCGGTCAGTGGAACAAAATCCGCAATAATCCCAAAGCGGCTGAGAATCTTGGTAAACAACGACACGGTTGAACCGAAAACGCTGGTTGATACCGCGACTCGGTCTCCAACCTTAAGCAGAGCGAGCGCAAGACAGAGGATCGCTGACATGCCG
>JAPKAJ010000107.1 GCA_028825345.1 Arenicellales bacterium
ACAGGCAACTGACGGCAGGATGAATAATCTCGCCGGTACCCTGGCGGCTGTCCAGCAATTACAAAGTCGGTTACCGGTTCAGTCACACCACGTCGGTGTGCTTAGCGGCTTGCAAGTACCCGGTCGCCAGGAATTAATCAGAGGTGATGTAACCCGACTGTTTGATGTTGCGCATAACCATCGAGCGGTCGCTGACCTTGCCGGGATGCTCCGTCGGGCTCGGCCACGCGGCAAGACGCGCGCTGTTTTTTCCCTGCTCAAAGATAAGGATCTCTTTAGTATTGTTGAAGAAATAAAGGGTCAGGTGGATTGTTGGTATTTGGCCGAGGTGGAGAGCGAGCGAGGGATGAGCCTAGCGGAACTCCGAACTGGCTTGCAAGGCATGAATATTGCAGACCTGGATAAGTGTCACGGCCCTACGGACGCATACACCCAGGCACTCCTCGATTCAGCCCCAGGTGACTGGGTAGTGGTGTTTGGTTCGTTTTACCTAGTGGGTGCTATACTGGGATCGATTTCTGAAAGGACCGTTGCGTAAATGACTGCGTCACCGGATCTTCCGTTCAACTTGAAGCACCGTCTGATTGGCGCACTGATTCTGGTGGGCGGACCGGTCATCATACTTCCTCTGCTGTTAACCGGGTCCGGGTATTTTCCTGAAAATGTCGCGCCTAGCAGTGACACGTTGTTGCAACCCAGCAGTGAATTTATCTCCAAGATTGATCCGGTAACCGAGTCAACCAGCCTCTTAAAAACAGGCGAGCCGTCAAACGACAGCCTCGCAACCGGTAGCCAGAAAGAACATCAACCCGAGCGCGAGGTTGATTTACCTGAACCACTGGCAAAATTGGCCAGCGGATGGGTTGTACGGGTTGGTGTGTTTGGGGAGCTGGCCAATGCAAACAAGCGCCGGTCCGCCTTAGAGGCAAACGATATGATCCCTCAAAGCGAGGAGATTGAATTAAATGGGAGACGGGCAGTCCGGCTGTATCTTGGGCCTTTTTCTACCGAAAGTGAGGCTGAACGCGAAAGTGCTAAAGCGGTGCTCGTTACCGGGGAGCAGGCTTTTGTTGTGAGAACTCCATGAGCCATGCGTTAGCGCTTGAAATCCTCCTAACCACTGACGTTAATGTCTGAGTTAAACGGGTTTTCGCCCCCGGGGCTATTGGACCTCGTGTTGGTAGGCGCAACCTGCCTGTCCCTTGGAATTGGCCTATTCCGGGGGTTAATTCGCGAAATTCTATCCCTGGTGTCGTGGGTTTTGGCACTGTGGCTCGCCTATTTATATAGCGATCTTGTGGCGGCTTGGCTCGAGACCTGGCTAAAAAACTCCCAGTTGGCAAATATCATCGGGGCGGTCACCGTTTTTATCGGGGTCTTGCTGACGTTGTCAGTCGCCGGAAGTCTGATCAGTCGTGCGTTCCGGGCCACAGGACTAACTGGTATGGATAGGCTGTTGGGAGCAGTATTTGGAACGCTGCGCGCCTTATTATTGATCATCGCTCTTCTCCTATTGGCCCGATTTACCCCTGCTTCGACCCAGGCTTGGTACAATGAGTCGGTGCTGGTACCGTATCTCGAGCCGGCCGTTGACTGGCTTTCAACCAAAGTGGGTCACTCGCTTGATGGCTCAGAAGTTACACCCGGGTAGATGACCCTTTCGATCCTCGGTAATTCCACTAAATAACTTTTAGCCAAAGGAAGAAACGAACAAACTATGTGCGGCATTGTCGGGATTGTCTCTCACCAGCGGGTCAACCAGCTCATTTACGATGCGCTGACCGTCGTGCAGCACCGGGGCCAAGACGCCGCCGGCATAATGACTTGTGACGGCCGTCGAGTGTTCCTGAGAAAAGACAGCGGTTTGGTGCGCGACGTGTTCCAGGAACGGCATATGGTACAGCTTGAAGGTAATATCGGTTTAGGGCATGTTCGTTACCCCACCGCTGGAAGCGACAATCGTTCCGAAGCCCAGCCTTTCTACGTTAACTCCCCGTTTGGTATCGCGCTGGGACATAACGGGAACCTGGTAAATGCTCGCGAACTCAGCCATGAATTATTTCGCGACGACCTACGCCAATTGAACACGGGCTCAGACTCTGAGGTTTTGCTTAATGTTTTTGCTCACGAGCTAAAAGAGTCTGTTGGCCCAAGTCGTGCGAGGCTTGAAAGCGATGATATTTTTCGTGCGGTCACGCGACTGTATGAGCGTTGCCGTGGCGCGTATGCGGTGGTAGCGATGATTGTCGGATACGGCTTGGTCGCCTTCCGTGATCCTTATGGCATTCGTCCGCTGATTATCGGCAGTCGTGAGCAGAGCTCAGGCCCATCTGTCATGATCGCGTCCGAAAGTGTTGCTTTGGATGTCTTGGGATACGATCACGTGGGCGATGTTGCGCCCGGTGAGGCGGTGTTCATTCGCACCGACGGTACGGTTGAGCGAAAAATATGCGCGCCTCGTCCACAACTTGCACCGTGCCTTTTTGAATACGTGTATCTTGCGCGCCCCGACTCAATTATCGACAAGGTAGCGGTGTACAAGAGCCGACTTCGCATGGGTGAGAAGCTCGCGGAGCAACTCCGGCGCTCGTGGCCAGATCACGATATCGATGTTGTGATCCCCATCCCGGATACCAGTCGTACTTCTGCGCTTCAGCTCGCCAACTCGTTGAGTCTTAAATATCGCGAAGGGTTCATTAAGAATCGTTACATAGGTCGAACCTTTATTATGCCGGGCCAGGCAGAAAGGCAAAAATCAGTACGCCAGAAACTAAACGCTATTGATCTTGAATTCCGGGGGAAAAACGTGC
This sequence comes from Arenicellales bacterium, assembly GCA_028825345.1. Classification (GTDB taxonomy): domain Bacteria; phylum Pseudomonadota; class Gammaproteobacteria; order Arenicellales; family UBA868; genus UBA868. The sequence continues at coordinate 2,811 of JAPKAJ010000107.1, forward strand.
TACTGGTCGATGATTCTATCGTTCGTGGCACAACCTCCCAGCAGATCATTCAGATGGCCCGTGATGCAGGGGCTGCGAAGGTCTACTTTGCTTCAGCAGCTCCACCGGTACGTTATGCCAATGTTTATGGCATTGACATGCCGGCGCCAGACGAACTGGTGGCCAGTGGACGTTCAGAGGAAGAAATCAGGGTTTTCATTGGGGCGGATAGATTGATTTACCAAAAACTGGATGACTTGGTTGCAACGATTAAAGAGGGTAATCCCGACATTCAGCAGGTTGATGCTTCTTGTTTCGACGGTAAATACGTCACCGGAGATGTGACTCACGAATTTCTTCGCGGTGTGGCCGATGAACGGAGCGATGCTTCTCGTGCGCCGGACTCTGGGGCGCTTGATGTTGCCGAGATCAGCGTCTACCACTAAATCACGAGACGATCGCTTATGCCGGCATGCACAAGTTCAAGTGCGTGTTGATCAAGTTGAATAAAACTTGGAGCCTGACCCCAATCCCCTAAGACAACGCGGTGGACGCTCGCAGACCCGGGTAACGAAAACTGGTGAACTGCAGGTCGATGAGTATGGCCGTGAATAAGTAATTCAACGCCATGCAAACGCATAACTTCATCAACAGCCGTTTGGGTGACATCCATAATGGCCGAAGCCTTCAAGGTTTTTCCTGATTCACTGCGGTAACGTACAGCCTTGGCCATCTCATCGCGGATGCTTAGCGGTCGGGAAAGAAAATCCTCCTGCCAGACGCGGTCCCGCACCATTTTTCGAAAGACCTGATGACTACGATCGTCTGTGCACAGGCTATCCCCGTGCATTAACAGTATCGGCTGGTCACCAAGCTGTAGTAGATGTTCATCATCAAGCAGCGTGATTCCGCAACGTTCGGCAAAATCCTTGCCGATAAGAAAGTCACGGTTGCCTCTCATGAAACTCGTGCTAATGCCCTGATCAGCAAGTTCGGTCAGGGCCTGCTCTACCTGATTTTGCTCCAGATATTCACAAGCGTCATCACCCAGCCAATATTCGAAGAGGTCTCCAAGAATAAAAAGTGAATCGCCAGGATTGAGTCGCTTGAGATAGGCGCGAAATCGCACCAACAGGGCGTTGTCAGCAGGCGTTAAGTGTAAATCAGAAATAAGATGAATCAAGGTGATCCTCCCCAGGGGACCTGGGCCCACTTTTTACAAATAGGCAGGTTACCCGGTTGGCGACCCGGAGCGTTTTGGTTAACATTCGCCCCCCGTTTCCCTTTAAGATTCTCATTATGCCGTTGCGTATTTATAACAGTCTGACCCGAACCAAAGAGGTCTTTACCCCGCTGAGCCCAGGGGTAGTGCGCATGTATGTCTGCGGTATGACGGTCTATGATTATTGCCACTTGGGTCACGCGAGGGTTTTGGTTATTTTTGATATGGTGGTTCGGGTTCTGAGGGCGAAAGGATTTGACGTCCATTATGTACGCAATATAACTGATATCGATGACAAGATTATCGTCCGGGCGGCAGAGTTGAACGAGCCTTTCGATGTGGTAACAGAGCGGTTTATCGCAGCGATGCACGAGGACGAAGATCTGTTGAATGTTATCCGTCCAGACCAAGAACCACGTGCCACTGGATATATTGCTGAGATCCTGAATATGATTCAAACCCTTGAAGAAAAGGGTTTTGCCTATGCGGCAAAAAATGGGGATGTGTATTTTCGTGTGCGTGAATTCGATGGGTATGGCGCTTTGTCGGGTCGCTCGCTCGATGCTTTGATGGTGGGAGCCCGGGTAGAAAAAGACGAGGCAAAAGATGACCCGCTTGACTTTGTCCTGTGGAAAGCAGCCAAGCCGGGAGAGCCGAGCTGGCAGTCGCCTTGGGGAGTTGGTCGGCCGGGCTGGCACATCGAATGTTCGGCGATGTCAACGTGCTGCCTTGGTGATAGCTTCGATATTCACGGTGGTGGGATGGATTTACGTTTTCCGCATCATGAGAATGAAATCGCCCAAAGCGAAGGAGCAACCGGTCGCAAGTTCGTAAACACCTGGATGCATAATGGTTACGTTCAAATTGACCAAGAAAAAATGTCTAAATCAACGGGCAACTTTTTTACGATCCGCGAGATCATTGCTCAGGATACGGATCCCTCCCGCGCGGGAGAGGTGATACGTTTCATGATCCTGCTAAGCCATTATCGCAGTCCTTTGAATTTTTCAGACCAAGGCCTGATGCAGGCGCGGGCCGGTCTGGAGCGACTGTATCTTGTTCTTCACAAGGGTAGGGGGTTGAATGGCGCGTGTGACGAAAAGTGCCCGGATCGTTACCGCGTGCGGTTTGATGAGGCCCTTGAAGACGATTTCAATACTGCTGCTGCAATCGCGGTCCTTTTTGATGCCGCAAGGGAGATCAACCGGGACTTGGATGCCAACAATAGCGACATTGCCGGGGTCAGAATCAGCCAATTACGCGAACTGGCCGGTTCGCTGGGATTACTTTATCAGGAGCCTGCTCGGTTTCTTGGATTGTCGGGCCACTTAGGTGAAAGCAAGGAGGATATTGACCTTAAAGTTGGCAGTCTGATTGAGCAACGCGTCCAGGCCCGGCGCGATGGTGACTACACGAAGGCAGATACGATCCGCTTGCAGTTGGACAAACAGGGCATTGTTCTTGAGGACCTTGAGGATGGGACGACAATATGGCGCCAGCATTGAATTTACAGGATGCTACCGAACTGTTTATAATTTAAGTTGTTGGTTCGTTTCTGATTTCTATCGGCCACTAGGCAACTCCCACTCTTCTACCGAGGTTCATATATGGAACTGACCGGCGCTCAGATCGTCGTTCAAAGCCTGAAAGATGAAGGCGTCGATACTGTTTTCGGTTATCCCGGAGGCGCGGCACTGCACATCTATGATGCCTTTTATGCCCAAGAGGAGGTGAGGCATATTTTGGTTCGCCACGAGCAGGGGGCAACCCACGCTGCTGATGGATATGCTCGTGCTACCGGAAAACCTGGCGTCGTGTTGGTCACGTCAGGCCCTGGCGTCACGAATACGATAACGGGTATTGCTACCGCCTATATGGATTCGATCCCGATGGTCATTCTGACCGCCCAGGTGCCGACGAACCTGATCGGGGATGACGCCTTTCAAGAGGTCGATACTTTCGGGATCACCCGACCGTGCGTGAAGCATAATTATCTGGTTCGCGACGTCAAGGATCTTGCAACAACGATCAAAAAAGCATTTTTCATTGCGAATTCAGGTAGGCCCGGCCCGGTAGTTGTCGATATCCCTAAGGATGTCACAGCGAATAAGACCGAGTATTTTTATCCAAAAACCGTGCAGATCCGCTCGTATGCCCCGGTCAAAAAAGGGCATTCCAAGCAGATCTCGCGTGCGGCTAAGCTACTGCTTTCGGCCAAACGTCCAATAATCTACTCTGGGGGCGGTATCATTCTTTCTGGTGCGGCGGGCGAACTTACAGCCCTGGTCGATATTCTGGGGTACCCCTGCACAAATACGTTGATGGGTCTGGGCGGACTGGCGTCGGATCACCCTCAGTTTTTGGGCATGCTTGGTATGCACGGAACCTACGAAGCAAACATGGCAATGTACGAGTGTGATGTGATGCTCGCGGTAGGCGCCCGTTTCGATGATCGAGTGACCGGAGACCTTAAGAAGTTTTCTCCGCACGCCAGAATTATCCATATAGATATCGACCCAGCATCGATTGGCAAGAACGTTCGGGTAGAAGTTCCTATCGTGGGCGATGCCTCGGTAGTGCTGGAACAGCTTGTCAGCACGATACGAGAGAGCGTGGATCAGCCTGATGCCGAGAGTCTTGGCAAATGGTGGGAACAGATTAAACAGTGGCAAAGTCGAGATTCACTCGGGTTTGAAACGAGCACAGAGGTGATCAAACCTCAGTTCGTAGTTCAAAAATTGCACGAAATAACAGGCGGCGATGCGTTTGTTACCTCGGACGTGGGTCAGCATCAGATGTGGGCCGCCCAGTACTATGGTTTTAGCAACCCGCGTCGCTGGATCAATTCCGGTGGACTTGGCACTATGGGCTTTGGATTGCCTGCTGCCATTGGTGTCCAGTTAGCTCATCCGGAGGCCACAGTAGCTTGTGTAACCGGCGAGGCCAGCATCATGATGTGCATCCAGGAGTTATCCACTTGCAAGCAGTATGATCTGCCACTCAAGATCATTAATTTGAACAATCGATATATGGGTATGGTTCGGCAATGGCAGGAGTTTTTCTACGAACGGCGCTACTCACATTCATATATGGACTCGTTGCCAGATTTTGTTGAGCTTGCTGCCAGCTTTGGGCACGTCGGCGTCAAAATTGAGGATCCAGCAGATGTTGAGGACGCTCTGCGGGATGCCATCGCCACCAAGGATGAACTGGTCTTTCTCGACTTTATAACGGACCAGACCGAAAACGTATATCCAATGATTGCGGCCGGTGCGGGGCATAACCAAATGGTGTTAAAACCGAGCGCGGACGGTTCGAAACCCCCCGAGCGGGAACTGGCCTGACGGATGAAGCGAATCCTCTCTTTACTGGTAGAAAACGAGCCTGGGGCCTTATCCAGAGTCGCTGGCCTCTTCTCGGCGCGAGGTTATAACATCGAGTCGCTTACGGTTGCCCCAACTGAGGACGAGTCACTATCCCGGATGACCATTGTCACCCGGGGGTCTGACGAGGTGATTGAGCAGATTACCAAACAGCTCAATAAATTAATCGACGTGGTTCGTTTACTCGATCTTACGGAGGGGCGACATATTGAGCGCGAACTGTTGCTACTGAAGGTTCGTGCCCAAGGTGCAGATCGGGAGGAAATCAAAAGACTAGTGGATATATTCCGGGGCCGTATTATCGACGTCGATGAGGAAACCTACACTATTGAACTCACCGGCCCGGGTGATAAGCTGAATGCGTTTATAGCGGCCTTGCCTTCAGCAGAAGTTTAC
>JAPKAJ010000433.1 GCA_028825345.1 Arenicellales bacterium
GCTGATAACATAAACGCTGGCAGGAAAAAACTCAATATTGAACAATTCCTCTATCCAGGGGACCAAGCTTTCAATATTCAGGGCAGTCAGCACTCCACACACTGCGCCGACCAGAGTCCCGACGAGTCCTATCACTACCCCCTGGACCACGAAAATACCCATGACCTGAAATGGGGGTAACCCAAGCGTACGAAGTATTGCTAAATCCGATTGCTTGTCCGTCACAACCATCACTAGGGTCGAGACGATGTTAAATGCGGCTACGGTAATAATAAGCAACAAGATTATAAACATCACCCGCCGCTCAATTTTTAAAGCGGTGAAAAAGTTGGCATGTTCTCGTGTCCAATCGCTGAGCCTCAGACCTGGCCCAAGTTTGCGGCCGAGAGCCGCTCCAATTTGAGGGGCCTGGTAGAGGTCTTCCAGTTGCAGCCGGATTCCGCTGACTCCATTAGCCGATTCCAACAGGGCCGCTGCATCATCCATGTGGATAATGGCTAAACCCGAATCGTACTCATACATATCCATCTCGAAGATGGCGCCCACAGTAAAGCGCTTCATTCGCGGCAAAAGACCTGCTGGAGTGATTCTTCCCTTTGGCGCGATCAACGTAACCCGGTCACCTACGGTAGCGCTGAGCGCCCGAGCCAATTCAGAGCCCAGCACGATCTGCCACCCGCCAGCCACAAGAGAGTCCCAGGTCCCACCCTGGATGTGTTGCATGAGAGTAGACACGGTCCTTTCGTTCGCAGGCAGCACGCCACGCACCAGCACTCCGGTCACGGCATTGCCTCGGGTGAGAAGCCCTTGTCCCAATATATAAGGTGCTGCCGCACGAATGCCCTGCTCTTCGAGAGCAGTTTTAGCCAGGCCCTCCCAATCGCCAAGCCAGCCCCGACTCGAACTGATAGTTACATGAGCGGCAACGCTTAAAATCCGCCCCCGCAATTCCCGCTCGAAACCATTCATGATCGACAGTACGGTAATCAGCGCCCATACCCCGACTGTGATCCCCAGAATTGAAATACCAGAGATAAAAGAAACAAAGTGGTTACGCCGTTTAGCGCGCGTATAACGCAACCCGATAAACAATGCTAAGGGGCGAATCACAATGACACCATAGGGTCAAAAGCCGATCAGTCGGCCTGTTCTGGGCGCATATGGGGAAACAAAAGCACATCCCTAATCGAGGGGCTATCAGTAAGAATCATCACATAGCGATCAACACCCAGTCCACCACCGGCATTGGGCGGCAAGCCATGTTCCAGCGCATTGATGTAGTCGGCGTCATAGAACATCGCTTCGGCATCTCCAGAGGCTTTGGACCGGGCCTGCTCGCTAAATCGGGCGGCCTGGTCTTCCGGATCATTAAGCTCGGAGAATCCGTTAGCCAGTTCACGCCCTGCGGCGAAAAGCTCAAACCGGTCTGTCAATTCAGGATTGGATTCCTGGCGTCGAGACAACGGCGAGACCTCCGCGGGATAACCGGTGATAAAAGTGGGCGAAATCAGATTGCTCTCGACTGTTTCTTCAAAAATATCTAGCAGCAACACACCTGCAGATTTATTGGCATCAAGCTCAAGACCCGCACGCTGGCCGCAACGTGCCAGGGCTTGCGAATCAGCGCAGTCGGCCTCAGACAGCTCGGAGTTGTATTCGCAAACTGCCGCTGACATTGATAACCTTGCAAAAGGAGCGCCAAAGTCAATGGTGCTCCCCTGGTAGGTTAGACACGAGTTGCCGACCACTTCGACAGCAACCTCGCGCAACATTTCTTCTGTGAGGTCCATGTAATCGTTAAAGTCAACGTAGGCTTCGTTGTATTCCAGCATAGTGAATTCAGGATTATGCT
>JAPKAJ010000434.1 GCA_028825345.1 Arenicellales bacterium
CCAAAACATGCGGCTTACCACCCGTGATCGTAAACGTTATGTATTAAAAATTGCCGGCCCCGATGAATTCGATGAAACCGTTGATTTGCAAATCAAGTCGCTATTGCATTTGCAAGTAACAGACCCAGGTTTAACCGTGCCCGTTCAAATCAAAACCACAGCAGGCGAGCAAGCCGCTAAAATAACAGACGACAATGGTCAAGCTCATTGGGTGCGCTTAGTTAGTTTTGTCGAAGGCGAGCCGCTGGACTTACATGACCACCTGGATCTTGATGCCATCAAAGCAATAGGCCGTATTACCGGCCGGCTATGTGCTGCGCTGAAGGGCTTTGAACATCCCGCCTCTAAAAACTTTATGCCTTGGGACGGTTTGAATGGGCTGATTTTTTCTGCTGAACTACGCGAAAAATGTATGCCTGATGATTTCAAAGCGTTGGCCGAAACACATCTGCAACGCTTAGAAACCGATGGCGTACCCAGGCTTTTGGCGCTGCCACATCAAGTCATCCATCATGACGGACACGCCGGCAATGTGATGTGCGAAGTAGGTAACCCTGCAGTTGTAACCGGGGTTATTGATTTTGGTGACTTAATCGAACGGCCTATTGTCATGGATATTTCTATCGTACTAACCAGTGTGATAGAACAGGGCACGGATATTTTGAGCGCCACAGCCACCATGTTAGAAGGCTACAGAGAATACACTCCCATCCCTGATGAACAGTTGGCATTGTTATATGATGCCGTGGCTGTCAGCTATATTATAGCGGTGCAGCTCTTCAGTTACCGCGCCCAGCATCATGCGGACGACCCGGAGAAAATTCGCCAAGAAGATTTAGCCGGCACTGTTGATGCTGCCAGAAAATTCCTGGAATTTGATCGTGCAAAATTTACTGCCCATATTATGAGCGCCAATTGACTGATGGCAGAACTTAACTGCGCTTCACTATTGATAGCGACCAAGTGTTTATAGGAGATTGTGGCAGGAAGGGGCGTTAATGCTGCCTATACTCCATGGCGAAAGAAATCGGCGCAGAAATGGCACCCGACGAAGTGCTACGACGTGTTGACCTTGCCATTCATGCAGAGGCGAAAATTGCTGAACGCGTGAGATTAGAGAAGGGAGAGGCCGTCTGTATCGACAACTATCGAGTGCTGCACTCTCGTGAAGCATTTGACATAGGGGAGCGACGGCTGTGGCGTGTGTGGACGTGGACCACCGATTCAGATGGGCGACCGAATGGCGATGGAATGTCGGTCTCAACGCCACTCGACATCCATCTAGACCTCGCGGCTACTGACGTGTCACTGCGACATCGATAATGCATATAGGTGACGGCAGAGTTGTGTAGTGTCGGTTCTTGAGCATTTTAGACGTCCGCTCCTGGCCGCTCTCGGAAGTTCGCCTGCGCCTGGCAAATGTCCCTTCTGGGCAGAGGGTGTGTAAAAACGTCATGATTTTAATAGTGCATGGGACAGCGCCCCACAATCCATATTCAGCGAAATAAATACAGTTACCCCTGGCGATCGCCGTCCGGGCCGTCCGTGGGTTGGTAGTACACCTCGTTCCAGCTCTCCATGCGGCGCCTTTCCGGGTCGAAGTAAGGGGTCAACACCTGGGCCTGTGGTCGCGGATCATTGAAGGACAGCAGCGCGGAGTTCTCAGGGGTCTGCACGTAGTAGACCCCGCTCCACAATGCGTGGGGGTGGCTGGGGTACCGGTTGTAGGCACCGCGCGGATTGATGTTCACCCACATGGGGTCACACACCGGTTCGAACGCACGGTCGTAACCCATGTCCTCGTACACCCCGTGCATAAACTCGAAGACCTCCCGAAGCAGCGGG
>JAPKAJ010000435.1 GCA_028825345.1 Arenicellales bacterium
AATGCTCCGGCGAAACTCCTCTCGCATGACTCCAACAAGCATCTGAACTAGTCCCTCACTGGTTTTGAGCGCAACATTCCCTGAAAATCCGTCTGAAACCACAATATCGACAGATCCGTTAAAGATATCGTCGCCTTCAACGTAGCCAACGTAATTAAGGTTACTGCTCTTAAGAAGCTCAGCGGTTTGTTTAATTGTGTCGCTTCCCTTGATATCTTCACTTCCAATATTGAGCAGCCCAACCGTTGGTTTCGAAACTTGTTCGAGTGTGCGCACCATACTATCGCCCATAAGGCCAAACTGCAGCAGCATTTCGGGAGAACTGTCGATGTTAGCGCCAAGGTCAAGGACATGCACGTGCCCATTCGCTCGAGGTAGCGCGCTGATGATTGCCGGGCGATCGATGCCGGGGAGCATCTTTAAGACGAATCGCGCGGTCGCCATCAGTGCCCCGGTGTTTCCAGCGCTGACACAAGCGTCTGCCTTACCCTCTGCCAGCAAGTTGATGGCGACTCTCATAGATGAGTCTTTTTTGAAGCGAAGCGCGGCTGCAGGAGACTCATGCATATCTACCGATTCGGAGGCGTGAACAATTTGCGCCTGATCGATATGTTTGAGATCTTTGATCGCGTTGCGAATCTGGGCCGAGTCGCCGACCAGCAGGCACCGTAGGTTCGGGTAGCGCGCCAATGCCTGGGCCAAGCCGGGCACGGTAGCCGCCATGCCGTTATCGCCGCCCATCATATCTATAGCTAAACTGATACTCACGCGTGATCCTGGGTTTAAGTCACGGTGAAAACAGACCGGGCCTTAGGCGCGGTGATAGGTCTACCCCGTTTCTTCGCTATCCTGAATTACCTTTTGGCCACGATAATAGCCGCTGGCTGTGATATTGTGGCGACGGTGAAGTTCCCCTGACACTGGGTCGGTCGACAAGGCTTGCTTGCCGAGCCCATCGTGGGAGCGGCGCATTCCGCGCTTCGAAGGGGTCTTTCTATTTTTTTGTACGGCCATGTGCTTACTCTTTGTTTAGAATAACGGGATCGCCCAGCCAGCGCCTAGGGTCTGACTGGTTGAAGTGAGAGGATTTTACCGGTCAGAGTGACTTGACCGGTAGACTATAATTTTAGTTTGCCAACGGTTTCGTGTCAAAAATAAAACAATCGCCAGCCCTGGTTTTGGCATCTTCGTCCCCTTATCGTCGCCAATTGCTGAGTCAGTTGGGTCTTGCCTTTCAGGTCCATCACCCTAATATCGACGAGAGTACGATTCCCGGCGAGACAGCCAGAGAATTGGTCAGTCGGCTGGCAACCCAGAAAGCGTTGGCTATTTCAGCCGATGTCCAAGGCGGTCTCATTATTGGATCAGATCAGGTTGCAGTCCAGGGAGACAAAATTGAGGGGAAACCGCGCGACCGACAAGATGCAATTCGGCAGTTAAGCGAAGCGTCAGGGCGGGAGATAACCTTGCAGACCGGCCTTGCGCTCCTTAATTCGACCAGTGGTCGGGTCCAAGTAGACGTTATCTCTTACAAAGTTCGGTTCCGGAAGTTGACGCTACCCCAGATTGAGGCATACCTCGATGTAGAAGCACCTTTTGGCTGTTGCGGTAGTTTGCGAGCTGATGGATTGGGCATCGCCTTGCTTGAAAGCCTGACTGGAGATGATCCCAGTGCCCTCATTGGGTTACCCTTGATTCGTCTTGTCCAGATGCTGGAATCGGAAGAGGTCCGGGTGATTCCAGAGCCAGATTCAATAAAGGCGTAAGTCGCCACCAAACGTGCTTGCCTTTAATACGCTCATAACCCTTAACTCCAGCTGATCCAGCAGCTTTAG
>JAPKAJ010000436.1 GCA_028825345.1 Arenicellales bacterium
GGTCTGATGACTCAGGCAGTGGGATTTGTGCTGACTCCTCACCAGGCCGAGGATATTGTCGCAAAAAGGCAAGCCGATCTGGTTGCGATTGGCCGCGAGGCGCTGAATGACCCCAACTGGCCACTGCATGCCGCTTTGGCACTGGATGCTGATCAGGCATGGGAGCATTGGCCGGTGCAATATGGCTGGTGGCTGTCGCGGCGAGCCAAGGCACTGCAGGCGTTGCGAGAGACGATAGCAACAACATGAGCGAGTTTGCGGTTTTGGGTGTTGCAGCAGCGGCATAGCAATCGTTACCCGAAATAGTTACCCGATCGGCCATACTTCGAAAGCTTATGCGGCAGTAACGAGTTGCCAGGACAAATACGAACACAAAGAAGAAGAAAACCATCGGAGATGAAGTAATGCAATCCACTGTTGTCAGTTCATGGAATGATTTTGACCCCTTGAAGCACGCTATTGTTGGGCGGGCAGATTTTACCTGTATCCCCCCGTCCGAACTGGCCACCGAGGCCAAGATTCCGGACGATAGCGACATGCGGGGCATGTGGGGGCCACGTCCTTTGCGTACTATCGAGCAAGCCAACCAGCAACTCGATCAACTGGTCAGCATATTGGAAGGGCGTGGTATCCGGGTCGACCGGCCGGAGCCGATTCAATGGAATCAGGCAGCGATCACGCCGGATTTCACGACCGGCTCGATGTTTGGTTGTATGCCACCACGGGATGTTCTTTTGACCGTGGGTAAGGAGATTCTGTCTGCGCCCATGTCATTTCGTTGCCGCTACTGGGAGTATCTGGCGTACCACTCGCTGATGCAGCGCTATTTCGATGAGGATCCGGGCTTTCGCTGGGAGCAGGCACCTCGCCCACGACTGACAGACGATGCATACCAGGCCGGCTACTTTGATGAGATCACAATAGAAGAGCGCTTAAAGCGCACGGCGGCACTTGATTTCGTCACCACCGAGCATGAGCCGCTTTTTGATGCGGCTGACGTGTTACGTATTGGGAAAGATCTGTTTTGCCAGCATGGGCTCACCACCAATCGCCGTGGCATGCAATGGTTGCAGCGCCATTACCCAGATCACAGAGTACATGCCGTGAATTTTCCCGGTGATCCTTACCCGATTCATATCGATGCGACCTTTGTGCCGTTGCGGCCAGGCCTTATTATGAATAACCCCAACCGCAAACTCCCCGAAGACCAACGAAAGATTTTTGAGGCTAACGACTGGCAGATTATTGATGCGGCGCAACCCTCCAATGATTCACCGCCGCCGCTGTGTTACTCCAGTGTCTGGCTTTCAATGAACGTGTTGATACTGGATCACAAGACGGTGATCGTGGAGGCTAGTGAAGTTAAACAGATCGAGCAGCTCGACAAACTCGGTTTTGAGGTATTGCCGCTAGCGTTTCGTGATGCCTATCCTTTCGGCGGTGGCTTGCACTGCGCAACTGCCGATGTGCTGCGCGAGGGGTCGTGTGAAGACTACTTTTCCAAGCAGGTGGGCGGCACGCAGATATGAGGTGCAAGCGGATTGTCGAGAAAGATGCGTCCTAGTCTTCGGTCTGGTGCTGATAAACACCGTTGAGAAGGCAAGCCGCCTGACCGTCACTGACTATTGCGTAGGCTTGTAACGTTTCACCGGGCGAGATCTTGGCGTAACCGAGCCAGCCGCTGTCACTGATTTCTGGGAAGATCTTCTCCACATCCGATCTTTGCTTTCCGGAAAAGGCAATTCCATTTATGGTTACATCGACAACAAAGAGGACCGTATCTGCCCTTTTTTGAGCCTGCCGCTTAACAGCCCACCCTGCCAAACGGAT
>JAPKAJ010000437.1 GCA_028825345.1 Arenicellales bacterium
GGAATGTTCCTGCCTCAATCGCTGATTTAACGGCGTACCTCGGAAATATTCTAACGCCAACACCCTATTCCTTGGGACTAACAGCCTAACTATTCGGAGTCGTTGTCTGACCTCGCGAATTTCCATTTGAGCGGTGCTTGACTCACTGAAAGACATTGAAGATTATTCTGGCGCGGCATAGGAGAAGAGTTCACGAAGTGCCCGTTTCAGGATCTTGCCGCTAGGGTTGCGGGGGATCTCGTCAACGAACTCCACTGCCTTCACTGTCTTAAAAGGCGCCAGCTTGTCACGGCTGTACTGAATGACCGAGTCACTTGTGAGATTGGCATCCCTGCGGACGATCACAGCCAGCGGTGACTCACCCCACTTCGCGGACGGTATGCCAATCACCCCGGCATCCGCGATCTTTTCGTTAGCCAGCAGAACTTGTTCGATCTCGGCCGGATAAACGTTTTCACCACCAGAGATCAGCATGTCCTTGAGCCGATCTACGATGGTCACGAACCCATCCCCGTCCATGGTGGCCACGTCGCCCGTGTGTAGCCAGCCGTCAACAATGGTCTCGGCAGTCGCTTCGGGTTGGTTCCAGTAACCGAGCATGAGGTGCGGGCCTTTGACCAGCACCTCACCGGGTTCGCCCGGGCGGCAGTCCTTGCCGTCGCTGTCGACCACGCGAACCTCGGTAAAGTAGAACGCCTTTCCCGTGGAACCCGCTCGGGGTATCGCGTCATCGGGTGAGATCAGACAGGCCGGCCCACAGGTTTCGGTAAGCCCATAGACCTGGTGGACTTCAATCCCCATTTCTGCATAGGCCTCGATGAGACTGACAGGCACTGGTGCGGCACCCGACATCACCCAGCGCAGCGTGGCGATATCGCACTCACCTGGTTTGTAGGCGGCCAGCATGAACTGGAGCATCGCCGGTACCATCAGTGTCGTAGTAATCTTCTCCTTGTGGATGATCTCCCACGAAACAACTGGGTCGAACGTCCGCATAATCACGAGGGTACTGCCGACAAATACGCAGGAGATGACCGGTGTCAGTGCGCCGACATGGAACATGGGTAACGAGTTCAGGTAGCGATCCTTGTAATGAAAGTCTGAGGTAGTCGCAATGGTGAACAGTGACCACAGCAGTGTGTTATGACTCTGCATCACGCCCTTGGGAAGTCCGGTAGTGCCCGAGGTGTACATGATGAACAACAGGTCATCGCCCGCGGCAGTAGGTTCAGGTTCGGTATCGCTCGCCCGCCCGGTCCAGTCATGGTAGGCGGTAATCCGAGAGTCGGAATCGCCGTCGACCTGGATCCAGTGCGTGATACCGGTGGTGCCTCTTCGACGTAGTTCACTGGCCACCTCTGAAAAGTCATCGCTGAACAACAGTAGCTTTACGCCAGCGTCGTTGAGAATAAACACAAGTTCGTCGGCGACAAGCCGCCAGTTCAGGGGCACAACGACCAGGCCGGTCTTGGCCGCAGCGAAGAAGCTCTCCAGATACTCCACGCTGTTAAGCAGAAGCAGTCCTACTGCATCACCTTTGCCGAGGCCCAGATCAGTAAAGGCATTGGCGGTGCGGTTCGAATTAGCATTCAGCTGGGAATAGGAAAACCGTTTGCCATTGCCCGCGTCATAGACCGCCTCGAGCTCGGGATCGCGGTAAGCCCGCCTGGTCAAAAGTTGGCCGATGTTCTGGTTCACACAGAGTTTTTGCGGCAAATAGCTAGATGCCAGAATCAAGTGTAGCAGCTAGAGAAGATTAGGTATGAACCGCTTTAGCTTCCTGGGTAATGTTGAAGCTGTTGACTCCTATAAAATGGATTTCCCG
>JAPKAJ010000438.1 GCA_028825345.1 Arenicellales bacterium
GTGTTTTTCGGGCGTAATCGGCTTTATCGCAACGAGGGCGATGCCCTTGTCGAGGTCACCAACGATTCCGGCTTGTCCGGCGATGATATGACCAGTTGCCTGTGCGCCTTTGACGCCAACGGAGATGGCCTGCTGGACCTGTACGTGGGCCGGTTTCTGGACTCGCGCGAAGAGGTTCCGCGCATGATCCACTACACCCGCAACGGAAAACCAAATCGCCTTTATCTGGGTCAGGGCGACCTGACCTTCCGTGACATAAGTGCCGCGTCCGGTGCAGATGACTCTGGGTTGACGCTGGGAATCGCCGCAGGTGATTATGATAAGGATGGGGATCAGGACCTGTATCTAGCCAATGACTTTGGTCGCAACGTTCTACTACGAAATCGGGGCAACGGCACATTCGAAGACGTAGCCAAGACAGCGGGCACGCTGGCGATTTCCGCAGGCATGAGTGCCGCCATGGGCGACTACGACAACGACGGTCGGCTCGATTTGTATGTGTCCAGCATCCGTTCCAATCAGCGCTGGTTTTCGCAGGATTTCAACGTGCGGGGATATGTAATGAACCTTGTACAGAGCGGGCGGCGGGCGGGCTTGCAGGGGACCTTTCTCGACCTACGCCAACATCTAGGCGATGACTGGGCTCGCGTAGGGCAGCACGAACTAGCTGGCAACTATCTACTGCGCAACCTCGGCAACGGCGAATTCGCAGACCATAGCGAGGCATCCGGCACTCGTCTCAACGGCTGGTACTGGGGTAGTGGGTTTCTGGATTTGGATAACGATGGCTGGCTGGATATCTACGCGGTAAACGGTTGGATCAGTGGCAAGCGTTCGCACGATCTCTGCCTCGATTTCGCCCGCATCGGACTGGACTCGAAAAAGAGCCAAATAGAGAATAGGATCTACACCGACGACTTCGTGGGCGACAACTCCTGGAACGGTCGTGAACACAATCATTTCTTCCGCAACCTCGGTAATGGCCGCTTCATGGAAATGGGTGTCGCGCTGGGCCTCGATGGCACCGCGGACGCGCGGGGATTTGCGGCGTCCGATTTTGATCATGACGGTGATATTGACTTGGTCGTAAATAATTACAATGCACCGGCTTATTATTACGTGAACCATTGGAATCAGGAGGGTAA
Source organism: Arenicellales bacterium (assembly GCA_028825345.1). GTDB lineage: Bacteria > Pseudomonadota > Gammaproteobacteria > Arenicellales > UBA868 > UBA868. Next base: position 1,146 of record JAPKAJ010000438.1, read on the forward strand.
CTGGTTGGCGGTAAGCCTGAGGGGTACGAAGACCAATCGCGACGGGGTGGGATCGGAGATCACCGTGCATATTGATAATCGTCCGCAGCACCGTCTGGTCAGCGCAGGACATGCATACACCGGACAGTTTTCACTGGAGCAGATTTTTGGCATGGGGCAGACTGTGACCGCCGAGGTGCAGGTTCGTTGGCCCTATGGGAGCGTGGAGGACTTCGGGCCTCACAAGGCCGACCAGCGCATTGTCTTGACGGAGGGAGAGGGCCGGTCAATCACCCCTCCTCCACCCGGGTTCGATGCCTCCGCCAACACTCAGCCCGGGGGACAACACCTGTGGACCCGGTTGTTGCCCTTGGTGGCGCTGGCAGGTTTGACACTTATTTTTACTTTATGGAAAAAAACAAAACCAAAAAGGAAAAGCAAAATATGAAAGAGCGTATATTTAAAATCGTTACGGGCATTGTCGGCGCATACCACCTCGCCCTCGGGGTCGTGGGCTTGACCCTGCCCGTTGAAACCATAGCCGAAGTCGTCAAGGCCGTCTTGGGCTTTGTCCTGAAAACCACTCCGCAGCTACCCGTGATTCTCAAGTTTTTCTCGGTCTACCTGATCGCTTTCGGGGGGATGATGCTCCTGCTCTTCTCCAATCCCCAGAAGTATCGCCTGTTTGCCCTGCCT
>JAPKAJ010000439.1 GCA_028825345.1 Arenicellales bacterium
GGCAAGTCCCTGGTTGAGGCCAGCCTCATAGGGCAAGCCAGAAAACTCATGGACGATGCGAGAGCTTGCGGCAGTGAGATTCCAGTGCCCACAGACGTGGTGGTGGGCAAAGCCTTTGCCGCTGATGCGCCAGCGACGATCAAACTGGTCGCTGAAGTTTCTGAAGACGACATGATTTTTGATATCGGGCCGCAGACGGCCGAGCGTTTCGCGCAGATGATGCAAGATGCCGGAACTGTGGTCTGGAATGGCCCGGTCGGGGTGTTTGAGTTCGATCAGTTTGGTGAGGGCACCCGGGTGCTGGGAGAGGCCATTGCGCAGTCTGGCGCTTTTTCCATAGCGGGTGGCGGAGATACGCTGGCTGCGGTAGACAAGTACAATATCGCTGATCGAATCTCCTATATTTCGACCGGTGGTGGCGCTTTTCTTGAATTTCTGGAAGGTAAAACCTTGCCGGCTGTCGATATGCTAGAGCAACGTGCGGCCGGACATTAAACCCCAAAATGGGATTGCATCCTGCAGACGAGGCAAATAACACGGTGAGCCCCAAGCGTCGTACCAAGATCGTCATCTCTCTGGGCCCTTCCACGGACCGGGCTAAAATGATGTCCGCCCTGATCGATCAGGGTATCGATGTGGCACGTCTCAATATGTCCCATGGTACCCGCGATGATCACCGCCGCCGGGCCGAATTGGTGCGTACCTGCGCAGCCGAAAAGGGTCGGGCAGTGGGTCTGCTGGTTGATTTGCAAGGGCCAAAAATCCGCATCGGGGGGTTTGCCAAGGGTCCGGTGCAGTTGCGCAACGGCAAGCGCTTTGTGATCGACTCTGCTCTGGGTGGGCACGACGGGACTGAAGAAGGTGTTGGCACCAGTTATGCTGCGTTGGTCGACGATGTAAAAAACGGTGATCGGCTCCTGCTGGATGATGGCAACATCGTACTACGCGTCGAGAAGATTGAGGGCAGTGCAATCGTCACCCGCGTTATTGTTGGCGGCGAACTTTCTGACTCCAAGGGTATCAATAAGCAGGGCGGGGGTCTGTCAGCCGAGGCACTGACAGAAAAAGACCACGAGGACATCCGTTTTGCGGCCGAGATCCAGGCAGATTACGTGGGCGTGTCATTTGTGCGTCACGGCGCTGATGTGGAAACAGCCCGCATGTTGCTGCGAGCCGCGGGTAGCGATGCCCACGTGGTTTCCAAAGTGGAACGACGCGAGGCAGTCGATAACATAGAAGAGATTATCGCGGCATCTGATGTCATTATGGTGGCACGTGGTGACCTTGGTGTTGAGATCGGCGACGCTGAAGTGCCGGGCGTGCAAAAGAGCCTGATCAGTCAGTCACGCACTCAGAATACAGTCGTGATCACGGCAACACAGATGATGCAATCGATGATCACCAGCCCTCAGCCAACCCGCGCGGAAGTATCGGATGTCGCCAATGCGGTGCTCGATGGCACCGATGCCGTGATGCTTTCAGCGGAGACGGCCGTGGGTCGTCACCCGGTCAAGGTGGTGGCAGCAGTCGATCGGGTCTGCCTGGCGGCCGAGCGCCACAGTAGTGTGTTGGTGTCCAGTCATCGCTTGGAGTCGCGCTTTTCTTCGGTTGAAGAAACCATTGCAATGGCGACCATGTACACGGCTAATCATTACAACGTGGTGGGGATTCTGACACTGACTGAATCTGGGGTTACGGCTAAATGGATGTCGCGGATTAGCTCGGGAATGCCAATATTCGGGGTTACACGAAAGGTTGATACCGAGCGGCGGATGGCTTTGTACCGTGGTGTCTATCCGGTCCCGTTCGATGCTACCC
>JAPKAJ010000440.1 GCA_028825345.1 Arenicellales bacterium
TTGCCCACTACACGCCATCACTGGCCGAACTCGCACTTGGTATGGGCGGGATGGGATTAGCAGTGCTGGTAACCCTGATCGGGGTTCGCATATTGCCATTTGTACCGGTCCAGATGGCTGGCGGAAACCAGGACTAGCCTGCCCCGCTGCCCGCTTTTGCAGCGTCCTGCAGGTATCGACTGACTTTGACCCTTGAACCGCCTACTTCTTTCTGCCGCACATAAATCCTCAGGCAAGACCCTGGTGAGTATTGGTCTTTGTGCGGCGTACCGGCGTCGTGGGCTGAGCGTATCGACCTTCAAGAAAGGGCCTGACTATATTGATCCACTGTGGTTGGCTCGGGCGAGCGCACGGCCTTGTTGGAACCTTGATTTTTTCACCATGAGTGAGAACGAGATCCGGTCGTGTTTCCAGGCGCACCAGCATGATGCTGATATCGTTCTGGTCGAAGGCAACAAGGGCTTGCACGATGGGCTGGATGTAAAGGGCACTGACAGTAACGCCGCACTGGCCACTTTGCTGGACTTGCCGGTGATACTGATACTGGATGTCACGGGCATCACCCGCGGGGTGGCGCCGTTGTTGACGGGCTATACCCAGTTCGACCCCGATGTACGGATTGGTGGGGTTATCCTCAACCGGGTGGCCGGACCACGCCAGGAACACAAGCTGCGCGCTGCGATCGAGTACTACACTGATCTGCCAGTATTGGGTGCAATCGGTCGCACACCACAGTTTGTGATCGATGAGCGTCACTTGGGTCTCGTACCTGGGAACGAGGATTGCGAGGCGGCATCGCGTATCGAGCAGATAGCAGACGTGGTTGAAAACGACGTTGCCCTGGATGCCCTGTTGGCATTGACCGATGCGCCTTCCAAATCTCCAGGCCCAGCAGAGGTTTCTCCACCGAACCGCGTGACTCGTGGTCGCCCGATACGTATCGGCATCGCCCGTGATCGGGCATTTGGTTTTTACTACCCGGATGACCTTAGTGCTTTTGAGCGGGCCGGCGCCGAGTTAGTGCCCTTTGACACCCTCAATGATGCCCGGTTACCACCGGTAGACGGGCTGTTCATCGGCGGCGGGTTTCCTGAGTGCTTTATTGAGGCTCTGTCGGCCAATACCCCCCTGCGCGATGCCATTCGCGCCTTTATAGAGGGTGGTGGCCCAGCGTACGCCGAATGCGGAGGTCTGATGTATCTGACCCGATCTATCAGTTGGCAGGGCGTATGCAAGCCGATGGTGGGTGTGATTCCAGCCGACACACAGGTTGGGCAAAGGCCGGTAGGGCGGGGCTACATGCAGTTTCGGGCCTTAGCCGAGCATCCCTGGCCGATGGCAGCAGGCGCACCAGACAAAGTCTACAACGCGCACGAGTTTCACTACTCCCACCTGGAAGGCCTCCCTGAGAGCACGAGTACAGTATTGTCCGTCGAGCGAGGCTATGGCCTGGACGGCGTTCGTGATGGCATCCACATTCACAATCTGCTGGCGACGTACGTCCATCAGCGCCACGTTCAGGCCAATCCATGGGTTGATGCCTTTACGGCGTTTGTTCGCGCGCAGCGCACCTGAAATTCCTGCAGCCCACCAAAATTAACACGATATTCACAGGAGACACCGGATAAATATGTTATTGCGTATAACGGAAAAGGCTGCAAAACAGATTCTTGTTTCAGCAAACAGCAGTGCTATGCAGAACCTGGCACTGCGCATCGCTGGCCTGCGTGTGGCCGATGGGTCGATCGAGTACGCGATGGGTTTTGATGAGCCAGCGGAAAATGACACCCGCTTCACTCAGCACGAGGTAGA
>JAPKAJ010000441.1 GCA_028825345.1 Arenicellales bacterium
TGGCGAAGGCGCATCTTTGGTACCCTCCCCTTACACGGTTGCTTTTTGTGCCCATGGAGCGCTGCCCATCTTGCGGGAGGTCATCCAGACAGTGCAGGACACACTGCCTGGTGGTGGCGCCCTGATACTGACCGACCCAGCGCTTGCCTACCACCATGCCAAAGAGGCACGTATGATTGCTGACCTGCTAGACGCATGATGGACCAGTTCGCTCGGCGCTACGATGCGTGGGTGCTCGGCCGGCCACTGTTGGTGCTACTGGCGCTGGCGCTGGTGCTGGGGTTTTTTGTCTGGCAAGCGCGTGATTTTCGCCTTGATGCCTCGGCAGATTCCTTGCTGCTGGAAGATGATCACGATCTGCAGGTATTTCGCGATCTGTCGGATCGTTACCGCTCACGCAGTTTCCTGGTGGTTGCGCTGACTCCGCATGATGAGGTGTTTACGCCGGCAACACTCAAACGCATTGCCCGCCTGGGCGAAGATCTCGGTGCAGTGGGAGGCATTGAATCGGTGGTTTCCCTGCTTGATGCTCCGCTGTTGGCCCAGGGAGAGTCGTCTTTAATGCAGCTTAGTGGCGACTATCGTACCCTGCGTGACGTCGGGGTCGATCTCGCAAAGGCCCGCGAGGAACTGATCGCCAGCCCGGTGTTCTCCGAGCTTGTTATCAGTGTCGACGGCACCGCCACGGCGCTACAGTTAAACCTTGAAGATACTCCTGGTTTTCGCGAACTTCAGGATGAAAAACGAGCGCTCGCCGCACGAGTTCGTGACGACATAGCCAGTCCCGCTGAAAGGGTGCGACTAGATCAAGTTCGCCTCCAATACCGGGCGCTTAAGGCAAGTGTAGACCAGAGCAATCACGATACGATTGTTCACCTGCGCCAGGTCATGGAAGGTTACGACGATCTTGGCCAGTTGTACTTGGGCGGCGTTTCGATGATTGCTGATGACATGATCACGTTTATCCGCAAGGATTTAATGATGTTTGGTTTTGGGGTCTTCGTTTTTCTGGTTGGCATGTTGAGCGTTATATTCCGCTCCCCGCGCTGGGTGTTGCTGCCACTGGCCAGCTGCCTCTACGCGGGCGTGACGATGATCGGGCTGCTGGGATGGGTCGGCTGGCAGGTCACTGTGATCTCATCCAATTTTATATCGTTGATGCTGATTCTGACCATGTCGATGAATGTGCACCTGGTGGTACGCTACCGCCAGTTGGCTTTGGACCGGCCGGGATCATCTCATCGTGAGCTGGTGCTGGCCACTATGTCCAAGATGGTGTGGCCATGCTTTTATACCGCACTGACTACTATTTTGGCCTTTGGTTCCCTGGTATTCAGCAGCATCAAGCCGGTGATCGATTTCGGCTGGATGATGTCTATTGGCCTGGCAGTGACTTTTGCTGTTTCCTTCTTGCTCTTTCCGGCGGCACTAACCCTGCTCGGCTCGGCGCCATCCGCTGGACGCCCTGCGCCGGCAGCCTCATTCACCGGCTGGTTGTCACACCTTGCGGCCGAACGCGGCCTTGTGGTGTTGGGGGTATCGTTCGCGCTGGCGTTGTTTAGCGCTGTGGGTATTACCCGCCTTGAGGTGGAGAACAGTTTCGTCAACTATTTCTCCACCGATACTGAGATTTATCAGGGATTGAAATTGATCGATCGCAAACTGGGCGGGACTACACCTCTGGATATCGTGGTGCGTTTCGAAGATGAGTCGGTGGCAGAGGCTCCAAAGAGTAATGACGAGGACGAGCTAGCGCTGCTGCTGGGTAGCGTCTCCCAAGGGGATCCGGCGGATTACTGGTTCACGTCG
>JAPKAJ010000442.1 GCA_028825345.1 Arenicellales bacterium
GTCTTGCCTCAAACGCGGGTACCGCCGGTAATGGCTGGATTCACGAAACCGATCTTGCAGACTGGCAGTCCGTGCTGAACGTCAATCTGACAGGCTCCTTCCTGTGCAGCAAACACGCCATTCCTCACATGATGGAAGGTGGCGGCGGTTCCATTGTCATGACCTCGTCCGTTGCCGGTACGATCATCGGCCCTGGTGGGGCCGCGGCTTCTTATGCAGCATCGAAGCACGGCGTTATTGGTTTGGCCAAGCAGATAGCGGTGGACTATGGCAGCTGGAATATTCGCGGCAATGCCATACAGCCGTCTGGTGTCGAAGGTGCGAACTTTGGCGAGCATGTACTTCAGGATCAACAGCTGGCGTCGACACCACGGGCAAAACTTCCCCGGGGCGTTAAGTTTGTACCGATGCAACGCAGGGGTAAGGTCAGGGAAGAATATGGCGCCTCGATCGCTTTTTTGATGACGGACGATGCCGGATATATTACCGGCGCGGTGCTGCCAATCGACGGAGGTTTTCTCTCACAGTGATCTAAGGACGCTCTGATTAAATCAGAGACTCTCTAACATTGAACTAATTGGAAGAAAACAGCTCATGAAAATAACTTCTATCAAAGCCATCCCCGCATCAGCACTCTTGAATCCGGCGGCTGGCATTACGCGCAACTTCGTCTTCGTCAAGATAGAAACCGATGAAGGCATTGTCGGTTGGGGCGAGGCAACCAGTGGCCCGCTTGCGGTCGCGACTATGGTAGATGAGTTCGGCCAATTACTGGTTGGCACTGACCCGATGGACATCGAAAAACACTGGCAGACGCTGTATCACTACTTTCATGTACGGGGTGGCGTCGTCCAGATGTCTGCCATTAGCGGCATCGAAATTGCGCTCTGGGACATCAAGGGCCAGGCACTGGGCGCCCCCATATATCAGCTTCTGGGTGGCAAAGTGCGAGATCGCATTTGGTGCTACGGCAGATGGGACGGGCAAACCCCCGAGGTGTCGGTCCAGACAGCAACGAGGTTTGTCGAACAGGGCATGACGGCGCTTAAGGGCGATCCATTCGAACACCGCGGCATTTATATCGACTGAAAATCTGAAGACCTGGCCGTTGAGAAACTAAAGGCCGTTCGTGAAGCGGTTGGCGATGATGTCGAACTTTTGGTCGAAGCTCATGGCCGCCTCAGCCCGAGAGATGCGATCCGGGTCGCCAACAGGATGGAAGAATACCGTCCGTTCTATTTTGAGGAACCGGTTCCGCCGCAAAATCTGCAGGCCTTAAAGCGAGTCTCAGACAACGTCAATATCCCAATAGCAACCGGTGAACGATTACTCACCAAATTCGACTACGCAGAGCTTTTCCCCCTCCATGCGGTCGATCTGATCCAGCCCGATATCATGTATGCAGGCGGCATACTCGAGACCAAGAAAATCGCGGCGATGGCAGAGGCACATTACGTCGGTATCCAGCCACACAACTGCTACGGCCCCATCAACATGATGGCTGGCTTGCAGCTGGACACCTGTACGCCCAACTTCGTCATTCAGGAAGGCGGCTGGCGAGACTGGTACCAGGACGCGACGATTGGTGATTTTCCAACCCAGACTGATGGCTATTTTGGCGTGCCGACAGGATCCGGACTGGGCGTCGCGATGAACGAGGAATGGCTTGCGGCGAACCCGTGGGATGATAATGGTCGCCCCTGGGCGCATCGCCTGGGTAACAATCCTTCACGACAGGATGTCGACTGGTCCTAGTGGGTAAAACTCAGGGCAGCGAAAAGTCCAGTTTCAAATCCGCAGCGG
>JAPKAJ010000443.1 GCA_028825345.1 Arenicellales bacterium
TTATTCGCCTGATCGAGGCTTGCCACAAACCAGTTGTGGCATTGATTCACGGAGTGGCTTTTGGCGGGGGTCTGGAACTTGCGTTGGGATGCCATTACCGGCTCGCAGGCAGCGAGGCCCGGTTGGCTTTACCGGAGGTAAAACTGGGATTGATTCCTGGTGCTGGGGGTACACAACGGTTGCCCCGTCTGGTTGGAATTGACGTTGCGATTGATCTGGTGACTTCTGGTCGGCCGGTGGGGGCCGACGAAGCGGTTGCGCTTGGCTTGGTTGATGCGCTCATAGAAGGTGATGAGATTGAGTTTGCGGTTGACTTCGTAGATCGTGGGTCAACGCAGTTGCCGGTGCCGCTGAGTCAAAGAGCGTCGCCAGAAGATCCATCAACGTCAGTTTTTGTCGAGAAGCGGGCCAGCGTCGTTCGGCGGGCCAGGGGACAGGAAAGTCCATTGAAGGCACTTGAATCGATTGAATTTGGTTTGAGCGTGCCCTTCGAAGAAGGCCTGCGGAACGAACGGGCAGTATTCCAGGCATTGCGGACATCCCCCCAGTCACGGGCCCTGCGGCACGCGTTTTTCGCCGAACGAGCGGTGGCCAAAATTCCGGGACTGGAAAACACACGTTCTCGTGATATCCAGAATCTCGGCATTGTGGGCGGTGGCACCATGGGCATCGGCATCGCGGTTTGCGCGCTCAAGGCAGGGTTTAATGTGGTGCTCTTGGAGCGCACTCTGGCAGAAAGCGCTCGGGCTAGAGAGGGGATCGAAGCCAGCCTGCAGGAATTTGTCGAGCGCGGTCGAATGACTTCTTCTGACCACACTGCGGCGTGTCAACGCTTGGTGACCGATACAGACTACAGCGGTTTGTCTACTGCCGAGCTTGTTATTGAAGCCGTGTTTGAAGACATGGAGATAAAAAAAGAGGTTTTCCGGCAACTCGATAAGCACGCTCCGGAAGGGACTATCCTGGCAACCAACACTTCTTATCTGAATACCGATGAGATCGCAGCTGTTACCTCCCGACCAGAAGACGTCATTGGCTTGCATTTTTTCTCACCCGCGCAGTTGATGCGCTTGCTTGAAATCGTTAAAGGCGAGAAAACGGGTCCCCACGTTGTAGCGACCTGCCTTGCCTTCGCGCGCCGGTTGGACAAGGTCGGCGTGCTGGCTGGTGTTTGTGACGGATTTATCGGCAATCGAATACTGTTTCATTACCGTAAGCAGATCGATTACATGCTTGAAGATGGCGCGATGCCCTGGGACATAGACCAGGCGATGGAATCATTCGGTATGGCGATGGGCCCTTTTCGAGTCATGGACCAAGCAGGGTTGGATATTGGATGGGCGAACCGGCAGCGGTTGGCACCCACGCGCGCTCGGGGAGAGCGCTACGTGGAAATCGCAGATCGACTGTGTGAACGTGGCTGGTTTGGTCGCAAGAGCGGCCAGGGTTGGTATGTGTACCAGGCCGATGGGACTGTTTTACCGAATCCAGAGGTAGAACCGATTATTCATACTGAGTCAGCGCGGAATGGTATCCAGCGACGTTTTTTTCCTATGGAAGAAATACAGCACTGCGTTACGCTGGCTATGATTAACGAAGCAGCGCGGGTGCTAGAGGAGGGCATTGCGCTGAGACCCTTGGACATCGATATGGTGAAGATTTTGGGTTACGGATTTCCCCGATGGAGAGGAGGTCCAATGCATTTTGCGGACGAAACGGGGTTAGACGAGATCCTGAAGACGCTAAAGGATTACGCGATGACAGACGATGTTTTCTGGAAGCCGTCGTCGTTGCTAGAG
>JAPKAJ010000108.1 GCA_028825345.1 Arenicellales bacterium
TTGTGCTGTGTTGCTACAGCGCGGTCGACCAGTCTTTGCGGTTGATGTATTTGGCGAGCCGTCGTCCTGTGCCTGGCAGTTGCGAGACAAATTGAACTTTGCATTAAACGGATGAAGCACATACAGGCGATCTCACTGGATCTGGACGACACCTTGTGGGCGATCTGGCCGGTGATCGATCGTGCCGAAGCTGTTTTGCACCAGCATATTAGCGAGACCTTTCCACTGATTGGTCAAAACCATGATGCCCAGGATTTACGTCTACTGCGCAACGACGTGCACCAAAGCCGTCCTGATCTTGCGCATGACCTGACTGAGTTGCGTCGTGTATCTTTCGAGCGTTTGTTGAGCCAATATGGCTATGACCCACAGGTGTCATACGATCTGGTTGGTCGTTTTCTGGAGTTGCGCCATGATGTGACGCTTTACCCGGATGTCGTGCCTGCGTTGTCGGCGCTAAGTAAACGTTTTGCGGTGGTCGCTGTCTCCAATGGCAACGCCGATGTCTCACGTTTGGGCATTGGCAGTTATTTTCGCGGCCAGATCAGCGCCAGCGCCGCCGGGGTCAAAAAACCCGATCGTAGAATCTTTCACATGGCCTGCGAGTTACTCAAGACCGACCCGGCACATGTACTGCACGTGGGCGATCACCCTCTGGAGGACGTTATCGGCGCACAGCAGGCAGGGCTTAGGGCGGCGTGGGTTAACCGCAATGACGATGACTGGACGCATGATGAGAAACCACACGCTGAAGTGCATGATCTGGCCCAACTGGTCGAAATGCTCGACTGCGTAGATCGATAGACCGGTTATAGGAATTAAGTCACCATGGAGCGCAGCGTTGAGGTCGTCGTCATCGGTGCCGGTACTGCCGGTCTAGCTGCAATGGGCCAGGCGAAGCGTGCCGGCAAGGATTTTGTATTGATCAATGGTGGCGAACTGGGCACGACCTGCGCCCGGGTCGGCTGCATGCCCTCCAAGGCGCTGATACAAGTCGCTCATGATTTGCATCGGCGCGAGGTTTTTGGCCGAGAGGGCATTGAGGGGGGCGAAAGCCTATCAGCATCTTTGCCTGATACTCTGGAACACGTTCGCGACATGCGCGATATTCTGGTTGACCGGGTGCTGGGCCATACCACCGACCAGATGGGTGACGAGTTCATCGATGGTTATGCCCGCTTTATTGAGCCAGGCGTACTGCAGGTGGGCGAGGACACGATCCGTGCTGCCAGTATTGTGGTCGCCTGCGGCACGCGCCCGGCAATGCCGCCGGCCTGGGTGGATTTTGGTGAGCGCGTTCTCACCAGTGATACGATTTTTGAGCAAGAAGACCTGCCCGATGCAATCGCGGTGGTTGGTCTTGGTGTGATCGGCCTGGAGATTGGCCAGGCGCTGGCACACCTGGGGGTTTCGGTGACTGGCATCGATATGCTCGATACCATAGCGGGCCTGAGGGACCCTGACGCCCGCCGCAGCGCTATCGAACTGATGGAGCGCGCCTTTCCAATCTGGCTTGGACATGAGGTTGAGCTCTTTGAGGACGAGGGCCGTATCCGTGTCAGCGCCGGCGAGCAAGCGGCGGTGGTTGATAAGGTGCTGGCTGCCATGGGCCGTCAGAGCAACCTCGACTGGCTGGCGATTGAAAACGCCGGAATCGAACTCGATGCCCGGGGGGTTCCGGTGTTTGACAAGAACACCATGCGCTGCGGCGACAGCCGCGTTTTTATAGCCGGGGATATCAGCGGCAGCGACCAGATTCTGCACGAGGCGGCCGATGAGGGCCGTATCGCGGGTTATAACGCTGCGCATACCGAAAGCGTTGCTTTTGCCCGCAAAACTCCGTTGGCGATTACCTTCACCTCGCCTAATATCTGTACTGTCGGCACATCCTTGGCTGACCTTGATCCTGATACCACGGCCATCGGCGAGATGCGGCTGGGGCCGGTGGGCCGGGCCCTGGTCATGGGCGCTAACCGCGGCATTGTGCGCCTTTACGCCGATAAGATCAGTGGCGTGCTGCTGGGCGCTACTTTGGTGGCTGAGCGCGGCGAGAACCTTGCCCACTTGTTGGCCTGGTGTATCAGTGAGAACATGACGGCGCTACAGATGCTACGCAAGCCTTTTTATCACCCCACGATGGAAGAAGCCCTGCAGGGGGCCCTGCGTGACCTTTTGCCGATGGTAGAACTTGCGCCAGAACTTCTCGACGCGCCGGCCGATCTCGAAGTGCTGCGCTGAACCGGTGCTGGCGGGTCAGCGCTTAACCGGTACGATGGTATCGACGAACGGCGGGAAGTGATCGCCGGGCCGGTCGACAAAAAAACGCTGTAGTGTCTGGACCACAACCGGGAAGGCCATATCAGACCAGGGCATCTCCTTCTCGGCAAAAAGCGCGGTTTCAAGGCTTTCGATGCCTGGGGAAAATTCACCGTCCAGTAACTCTGCCCGAAAGATCATGTAAACCTGGCTGACATGGGGGATATTGAATATCGCATATAGCCCGCTGATCTCAACGCGGGCGCAGGCTTCCTCGTAGGTTTCGCGCATGGCCGCCTGTTCGATGGTTTCGCCATTTTCCATGAAGCCTGCGGGAATCGTCCAAAGACCATGGCGTGGCTCGATCGCCCGGCGACATAGCAAAATACGCCCCTGCCAATGCGGAATACAGCCGGCAATGATCTTGGGATTCTGGTAATGAATCTGCCCGCAGGCCCCGCAGACGTGTCGCTCCAGGGTATCGCCATCAGGGATTCGGACAGTTACCGGTGAGGCGCACTGACTACAGAATTTCATCGAGGTTTTCGGTTTTTTCAGTCACTGAACACTATAGCACTACCTTGCGCACACCCGAGTAAAGTTACCATTGCCATGTCTTACCTTAAAAAACCTGTCGTTGAAAATCGTACGCCACTGCATTAAAACTGACTCTGGATACTCCCAATCTCACCTGGAACATCACTTATGTCTGAGACAGATGACTCAACCCAGCAGAACGTCTTTGGTGAACCGCTTAAGACGTGTTCAGAAAAACCGTTAACCGGATGGTTTCGTGATGGTTGCTGCCATACCGATGATGCGGATCACGGTGTGCACACCGTATGCGCCAAGGTCACCGATGCGTTCCTGAAATGGCTCAAATCGGACGGCAATGATCTGGTGACACCGCATCCAGAGTTTGGTTTTTCGGGACTGAAAGATGGCGATTGCTGGTGCGTGTGCGCCGCGTCCTACGCCAGAGCGCTTGAGGCCGGGGTTGCCTGCCGGGTGTATCTTGCACGCACACACATCCGGACACTGGATATCATTCCGATGGAAAAACTTAAAGCCTACGCACTCGATTTGTCGTGATCGCAAGACAGCTAATTGCGTTGCGCTCTTGACGAATCTGTGCCGGTGCTTTGTAATCCAGACCCCGCCTGTGGCCAGGTAGCTCAGTTGGTAGAGCAGTGGACTGAAAATCCTCGTGTCGGTGGTTCGATTCCGCCCCTGGCCACCATCTAATTAACAGTTTACGTTGTGGCCAGTGGGCATTCATTTCCCACCGTCGCTAAAACGTCGCTATCTTTGGAAGGTCTGCGACTGCATCATGCAACCTTTCATCGGCGCTATGGATGTACCACTGAGTCGTTTTTCACTACGAACAATACTACGGTCTGTAGCTCAATTGGCTAACGGACACGCTTAAACGAAGTGTTCGTAACCAGGGTCTTTGCAAGTTGCGCAGCCTGGTGGGCGATACTGGTCGCGCCAAGCACATCACCCAGTGCAAGTCCGGTCGCGGGACCGATACAAAAAAGAGTGTCATAGGGTTGGCCATCCGATGCAACGACGCGCAACTCGGAATTGATCCAGGGTTGCCTTGTAGTTTCAATGGGCGCAATCTGCCCGGCCGCAATCATGGTGTCGATCAATTTATCCCGGCCCATGCCGGTGCAGTTGACGACAACATGAGTCGTTAGCTCTTCTCCATTGGATAGCTTCACCAGCCAGCGCCCGGAATCGGCTTTGGTCAGGCCATGAAGATGTGTCTTTATGATTTTGAGCTGACCGCTGGCTTTCATGGCTTTAACTGAAGCCACGGTCTGCGGGTTGGCACGAAACCGGATCAATGACCACAGCCAACCGAGTCTGCGCTGCAGTCGTACCCGATCTTTAGGCGGCAGCATCTGCCAGGGCGGGTTTACATTCACTCGAAGCGCCTCGAATCGCTGCTGGCAGTCCCGGTGATGCCATGATCTGGTACCCAGGTATTGGCGTATCTCCCGCGAGAAATCAGAACCTCGTAGTCCTGTTGGCCAGTCATGGGCAGGTTCTGGAACCCCCCAGTCGACCTGACTCGGTGGAAGTATGCCATGAGGAGCCAGCAGGCTGATCGGCCCCTGATGCTGCTGCATTCCCAGCGCGTGAAGGGCATCCATTGCAGTCAGACCGGCGCCGACAACACAGACATGCATCTTGGACTTGACCTGGGTAACCCAATCTCCACGCCATGGCGCACGCACCAGCGACGGCGCACGCCCAGGCTTGATGCCCGTTGGCCACTCGGGGTCGGGATTCCCGGTTGCCAGCACGAGTCGTTCTGCCCGGTACTGCGCGCCATCATCGCAGGCGACTAACCAGTCGTTGTCTTCGCCTGTAATGTTGGTAGCCCACGCATTAATTTGACGGAAGGCTTTGGCATCTGGGATAAGTGCCAGTTGTGCTGTTATGTATTGGGCAAAATCGGAGCGCCGATAGAAGCTGCCGGCAGGGGTATGAGCATCGGGGTCTTGTATATGCTCCGTTGCCCAATCGGCAAAGTGTTCGGGTTGATCTGGCCACAAGCGCTGCCCAGTTACGCGTATATTCAGGCGATAAGATTTAGCAGTGCAGCCATAGGCCTGACCCGTGCCGAGTTCTCCTGGTCCAATCACCAGGATCTGTCGCAAGGGCAGCCCCGCATGGGTTAGATGTACTAGCGCCGCAGCAGCGCTATAGCCAGACCCGATGATGATTGCCGACGCATCCATAGCTGACGGGACTTCATCTTTCACTAGGCCTATATTGTTCCTATTTTTAGAAGGTTTGCCACTACCGTGCTCACCAACGCGAATCCCTATGCTAGTTATCTAGACCAGACTCTCTGGCTTTAATTTACTGTCACTATATTGTTGCTTTCTTGCGTCCTTTCATGTCCATTTGCGTACCAAAGTGACACCACACACAGGACCAGAGTGCTTGGGTTAATCTTAAATACAAGTGTATTTCAGGGTGTCACTACTTTAATATGCGGACTGAAAATCCTCGTGTCGGTGGTTCGATTCCGCCCCTGGCCACCACACTCCTTTTAGCACCCACTAACTGGCGACATACACTTGCGTGTGCCACATCAGTGAGTCGCGGACGAAGACACGCTTAAATCCACCCGCCTCGATAGATTCCTGGACGAGTCGGGGCTCATGTATGAAGCTGCGAAAGTCCGAGCGAAACAACCAGAAGCCAAAGTTCCAAATCTTATTGCAAATCTCGCCGAGCAAGTGCTTTCTCGGATAGGTGAGTGCGATAACACGGCTGGTGCAATCGAGGGTGGCGCGAATCAATTCCTTGGGCGCGGGATAGCAGCAAACCACTTTGTCCAAAACTGTTAGGTCCACTTTGTCCAGTGACTCGCTCATCTCGACAAAATCACCAAGCCGGTACTGCGTGCGCTGCTCTAATTTGTGCTCCTTGGCGCGGCTTTCGGCAAGTTGCAACATACGTGGTGCGAGGTCGATGCCGATGGCAGTTAAAGCCCCCTTCTCTAACAATGTTTGGTGTAAAACGCCCACACCGCAGCCTACTTCTAATAAGGTGAGACCATCGAGCCCCATCGATTCGAGTTCGCGCACAAGTTGCAGTTGGTTATCATCGAGCCCTTTGCGTCGGTATCGGCGCTCATAACGCTTCGACATCCAGCCGAAACACGTTTGAGCAGCGCCTATATGTCGTGAGCAACAGTTCATGCAGTTTTTCCGAATTTAGACCATAGACTTGCACAGCAGGATATCACGCCCGAAAATGGACTGTTCCAACCAACGCCAGTGCGGTGGATGTGCGATCGACCCAAATGTTTTTCTGTCCGGCTAATTTTCATATACTGTCTCGCACAATAGCTTTGAGAGACTCACATGGCCCAAGATTTTGTTGATCCCACACGGGATAGATTTCGAGCCTTTCGCTCGATGGCGAACAACGACCCGATCCACATGTTGAACCTGGTCTGCCTGCGGCCAACAGCTGCCTATCCCGAGGGGCATGAGCTGCATGGCCAGTCGGTGAGTGGGCTGGAGGCTTACCGGTCCTATGGCCGTGAGAGTGGGCCCATCTTAAAGCAGGTGGGAGGCTGTATCGCCTATAGTGCGGACTTCAAACTTACCCTTATTGGGCCAGAGAGTGAGCATTGGGATATCGTCTTTATTGCCGAGTACCCCTCTGGCGACGCTTTTGTCTCGATGGTGAAGAATGTTGATTACCAAAAGGCTGTAGTGCATCGTCAGGCCGCGGTCAGGACTTCGCGTTTGCTGAGGTTATCGCCTAATGCGGTAGGAGAAGAGTTTGGTTGAGTCGGTTGAGGTTCACAGGCTGAACCTGGTATTTTGTTTGCGTGACGATATGCCGATGCATCGCTGGCCAAGGGCCAACACAAACGGTGGGCCCCATACAACGACCAGACACCTTGTAACCACTTACCGATGCAGTAACAGATGCCGTAACAGTAGTAGGCACCGTTACTGCGTATGGCATAACGGATACGTCAACTCGATACACCGACTAATCAGGAGTCAGCCACCCTATGGATCTTGACCGTTTTCCCCGTGTCCGCCTTGGACATCTGCCCACACCACTCGAACATCTGCCTAATCTCAGTCGGGAGCTGGGAGGCCCCGAGATCTGGATAAAACGTGACGATTGCACTGGCCTGGCGACCGGGGGCAACAAGACCCGCAAATTGGAGTTCCTGATGGCCGAGGCGCAGGAGCTCAACGCGGATGTGGTCCTGACCTGTGGGGCGACCCAATCCAATCATGCCCGCCAAACCGCCGCGGCTGCGGCTCGTCTAGGCATGAAGTGCCATATCCTTCTTGAAGACCGGACCGGCAAAACCAACACCGAGTACACCCAAAACGGCAACGTTCTTCTTGATCTGCTGTACGGCGCAACTCTTGAGTACCACTCCCAGGGCGCTGATATGAATGGGTTGATGGCGCAGGCGGCGGAGCGCTTTGGCGCGGATGGCCTTACCCCTTATACGATTCCCGGCGGCGGCTCCAACCCAACCGGTGCACTGGGTTACGTTAATGCAGGCGTCGAACTGCTGGAACAATCAATTGAACTGGGATTAAAAATCGACCAGGTCGTCCACGCAACCGGCAGTACCGGTACGCAGGCGGGGTTGGTAGTCGGACTGGTCGCCACCGACAGCAATATTCCGGTTTACGGCATCAGCGTCCGTGCCGAGCAGGCAGTCCAAGAGCAAAACGTATTGGCCCTGGCACAGGATACGGCAAAAAAATTGGGGTGTGCCGGAGTTGTTCAGCCTGAGCACGTCGTCGTCAACTC
>JAPKAJ010000109.1 GCA_028825345.1 Arenicellales bacterium
CCCCCAAGAGCCAACAGAGCAGCAATGCGTCTAAGGCGATACGTGTGGATCATGCGGCGAATCATAACCGAGCAAGGCGATAGATGCTCCGCCTATGAGGAGCCAAGCTGTTTTTCCATGGCGATCTCGTCGCAGTGGTCGAATTTTGGGCAAGTAACGCATACGCCGAACACTTTCTCCGGCAAAGTTTCCATGGCGACGATCCGGTAGCCGAGTTTGCGAAAAAAGCCGGGCACATAAGTCAGCGCCATGAGTCGTGTCAGACCGAGGCGGCGCGCCGTTATCTCGAGTTCTTGAACCATCAGACGGCCGTGGCCGTGGCCGTGTTCACCGGGGCGCACCGCAAGGCTACGCACTTCGCCGAGATCTTCGGTGAACACTTCAAGTGAGCCGCAGCCGCGAACAGCGCCCTCGCGCTCGGCAACAACAAAGTTAGACAGGTGCTCACAAATCTCGTCTGTAGAGCGCGCCAGTAGCTGACCTTCGCTGGCGTAATCACGCAGCAGCACATGGATCGCCTCTACATCGGCCGTAGTTGCAGGACGTATCGAAATACTCATACGCCTGCCCGAAAGAGCAACTCCTCGGCATGCGCGCGAGTCTTGGCTGTGATCTCGACACCGCCGAGCATGCGCGCCAGTTCCTCGGAGCGGCTGGCCTCGTCCAGTTTGCTCAACTCGACTTCAGTCTCGTCGCCTGACAGCCGGGTAACTTTCAGATGGTGGTGCCCCTGGGCAGCCACTTGGGGGAGATGAGTGATGCACAACACCTGGCGATGTTCTCCCAGCGAGCGCAGTTTCTGCCCGACAATCTCAGCGACGCGCCCGCCGATGCCAATGTCAACCTCGTCATAGATGCAGCTGGGCGCACTGGAATCTTCGGCAACAGCGAGTTGTATCGCTAGGCTGATGCGAGACAGTTCGCCACCGGACGCGGCGCGCTCGAGCGAGGCAACGGCCAGATCAGGAGCCGCCTGCAGTTCGAATTGCACGCTCTCGTTGCCGTGTTGGCCACGTTTCCCTGTCGGTTCATCATGCAGCGTCACACTAAATACAGCGCTTTCCAGGCCTAGTGCGGGTAATTGCTTGTTGACGGCGCTGGCAAGATTAACTGCCGTTTGCCGTCGGGTCTTGCTGATTGCGGTGGCACGTTTATCGTAGTCGGTCTTCAGTTCGGCCAGCTGTTGTTCCAGCGCCTGTGGATTGTTTCTGCCCAAATCCAGCTCGGCTAAATCCTGGCTCAGGGTTTCAAGCTGCGCTTTCAGATCTTGCGGTGCTACTTGGTATTTGCGGGCCGCATCATGCAGCGCGGCCAGGCGTTGATCGATCTGTTCCAGTTCACCGGGGTCCAGTTCGTAGCCGTCGTGAAAGCGTTTCAGGTCGGCGACGGTCTCGGCCAGTTGCACCCCGAGGTTGTCCGTCTGTTCTGCCAGTGGCGCCAGCCGCGGATCAAAAGCGGACAGTTCTTTCAGACGGGTAGCCGCCCGGGCGAGTGTGATCGATACTGATAATTCCTCGGCTTCTTCGAGTTCCTGCAGCAACTGCCAGGCACCCTCGCCGAGTTCACGAGTATGGGCCAGGCGGCCGTGCTTTTCAGTGATTTTGACCAACTCATCGGGGTCCGGATCAAGTTGGGTCAACTCCTGCACCTGATGGCGCAGAAATACTCCGTGTTGATGGTTCTCGTTAGCTTTTGACTGGGCCTCGGACAGCATTGCTTCAACGCTTTGCAGGTCGCTCGCCCGACGGCTGAGTGCCTGCACCTGGTCTGCCAGGCCGCCGGTAGTATCCAGGAGTTCGCGCTGAACCTGCTTTTTCAGCAGTAAGTGATGCTCATGTTGACCATGAATGTCGGCGAGAAAGGCGCCTATCTCGCGCAGGGATTGGATCGGCACGGGCTGGCCGTTGATAAAGCCGCGCGAGGGCTTATTCGGGTAGATCACTCGGCGCAAAATGCAATGGTTTTCGTCGTCGACCATATCCATGGTGGCCAGCCATTCCCTGGCATCCGGCAGATTACTGACATCAAAACCTGCCTGAATTTCGCAGCGCTTGGAACCGGTGCGCACGATATCGCCAGAAGCCCGATCCCCGAGCAGCACGGCCAGGGCATCGACCAGGACTGATTTGCCGGCGCCGGTTTCCCCGGTGACCACTGTCAAGCCACATTCAAATGTCATCTGCACCTGCTTGATTACGACAAAATTACGAACGTCCAGCCAGTTGATCATAAGTGCAAGCGGTTTTAGCCCCAGCCGAGTTTGGAATGCAGTGCTTCATAATGATTGTGGCTATTGATACGGACAGTACGCGCGAATATATCGGCCCGCCTAATCTGAAGAATTTCGTTGCCGGTGACAGGCCTTAGATTGAGTCCGTCGATGAAGATATTGCCATCTTCGCCGGCAAGATCTACGAGTTCGATTTCGATGGTGGAGTCGGCATTCAGCACGAGCGGGCGCTGGCCCAGGGTGTGCGGGCAGATAGGTGCCAGTACGATGGCTGGCAGCAGTGGGTGCAGGATCGGCCCGCCCGCGGAAAGGGCATAGGCCGTAGAGCCGGTCGGGGTGGCGACAATGATGCCGTCACCGCGGGTACGACCAACCGCCTCCCCATTTACCCGGGTGTCGAACTCGATCGTCTGCCCCGTGGCACCCTTGGACAACACGACATCATTGAGTGCAGTACGCTCATCAAGCACCTCACCCGAACGCAATAGTTGGGCAAAGAGCATCATCCGTTGCTCGATTTCAAATTTCCCGGCCAACAGTTGGTCGAGGTCATCGTGCATGTGTTCAGCGGGTATATCTGTCAGGAAGCCCAATCGACCCATGTTGATACCAATCACAGGTAGTTCGCAGCGGGCGAGTGCGCGTGCGACATGCAACATGGTGCCGTCGCCGCCAATGACTATTCCCAGTTCAATGGTTTCATGTAGTGGCTTGGTCGAATCCTCAAGGCGCAGATCCTCGATGCCGTGGTGGGTGGTATCGCCGAGAAACACCGCGCAACCGCGGCGCTCCAGGTGTTCTTGAATTTCGGTTAGCGTCACCTTGACGGCAGGATCCTGATAACGCCCAAATAATCCTATTGATCTGAATACCATGTGTTTTTCCGCTGTAGTCGCCCTTTTATACATTCCTGATTAGCGAATCGACCGTGATTACACCCTTTACTGGCGGTGGTATGATTCAATTCACGATCGAAAGGCAGTGCAACCTCAATTTTACTAGTATTTGGCAACAGAAAGAACGTGACCGACCCAGTAGGACAATCTCACAACCTGGAACTCAGCGAGCGCGCGCAGAATCTGCTCAAACTGCTGATCCGTCGCTATGTCAGCGACGGCGAGCCGGTCGGGTCCAGAACCTTGTCTCGGGAGCCGGGCCTCGATCTCAGTGCAGCCACGATTCGCAATGTGATGTCTGATCTGGAAGATCTAGGGCTGATCCGCGCTCCACATACCTCAGCGGGGCGAGTTCCCACACAATTGGGCTACCGGGTTTTTGTAGACAGCCTGCTGAAGATGCACATGCCTGAAAAATCGAACGCCCGTGAGATTAGTGAAGCGTTGTCCAGTGCAAAGAATCCAGACGAACTGTTGGGGGCCGCGTCAGAACTGCTCTCGGACATTACCCAGTATGCAGGGGTAATCATGCTTCCAGACACTGAGCAGGCGAAGTTGCGGCAGGTTGAGTTTCTGGAGCTTGCGGAGGACCGAGTGCTCGCGATCCTCGTGACCGACGATGGTCGAGTGCAGAACCGAGTGCTGTTTCTGGATAAACAGCTTACTCCCTCGGAGCTGGTAGAGGCTGCTAACTTCTTTAATGAGCAACATGCTGGTCGCACCTTGCATGAGGTGCGCCACCGCTTATTGCTTGACATGCAGTTGGATAGTGACGCCATGAGCCGGATGATGCGAACCGCCGTGGAGATGGCCAGTCAGCTGCTGGATGACGAATCCGCCCAAGAGGGTGTAGTGGTCAGTGGCGAGACCAAGCTGCTGGGTATTCCGGATTTTGACCAGCTCGGAAAACTGCGTGACATTTTCGACGCGTTCAAGACTAAGCAGGACTTGCTGGACCTGCTTGATAAGAGCATGCGTGCCACTGGTATCAGCATTTTTATAGGCGAGGAGTCGGGTTACAGTGCCTTGACCGAGTGCAGTATTGTGACGGCCCCGTACGAGTCCGATGGCCGCTGTATCGGGGTACTTGGGGTCATCGGGCCCACCCGCATGGCTTATGAAAAGGTCATTCCGGTAGTTGATATCACGGCTCGGGTGCTCGGCAACGCGCTACGCGCTTTGCACTAAATACGCGAAACCTCCTGAATTAACCTGCCGGCAGGGCTTGAAAAGTCCGGCCAGATACCCCATTTCTTCCGGGCCAAAGCGCCCGATAGGGCCAACCTAACCCCTACAGGAGAGCTCGCCCGGCCATGACAAGCGCCAAGTCGAATCCCCCGACCGATAATGTTGACCTGCCGGAACAATCTGAAACTCAGGACGGATCATCCGTTGAGTCCGAGCAGTTTGAACCGCCAACAGAAGTAAACACATCTGGCGGGTCAGACAGTCCCGCAGCGGCTACCGGTGAAGCCGGTGAGGGTGAAGCGCCGGATGAACTTGAAATGCTGCGGGCGCAAGTGGCCCAGTTGCAAGACGAAACTCTGCGTGCCCGCGCAGATGCTGATAACGCACGCAAGCGAGCTCAGGGTGAGATTGTCAATGCCCGACGTTTTGCATTGGAGGGCTTTGCCGGGGAACTGTTGACTGTGCGGGATAGCCTTGGGCTTGCCCGGGCAGTCGATCTGACCGGTGGCGACAATCTCGTGGAACAGATGACTGAAGGCCTGGAGTTAACTCTTAAGCAGCTGGACGCGGCTTTTGAGCGTTTTTCGGTCTTTGAAGTGAGCCCCGAGGTGGGTGACAAACTAGATCCAGAATCACACCAGGCTATGAGTGTGGTTGAGTCGACCGACGTGGCGCCGAATCATATCTGCCAGGTGGTGCAGAAGGGTTACCGTCTACATGGCCGCTTGTTGCGCCCGGCCATGGTCATCGTTGCCAAGGCACCGGTCGATAGTTGAAACCGCCCGGTTTCAACCCCATATAACTAACAGTAACCACTTTAACCGACTACTCTGAATACCCTCTTCGAGGAAACATATATGGCAAGCATTATTGGAATTGATCTGGGCACCACTAATTCGTGTGTCGCTGTGATGGATGGCGGTAAGCCCAAGGTTCTTGAAAACAGCGAAGGCGACCGGACTACCCCGTCAGTCGTGGCTTTCACGGAAGATGGCGAGGCCTTGGTTGGCCAGTCCGCCAAACGCCAGGCGGTAACCAATCCCCACAATACCGTCTTTGCCTCCAAACGATTGGTAGGACGCAAGTTCGATGAAAAGGTGGTTCAGCACGACCTCGGACTGATGCCCTACAAGATCGTTAAGGCGAAAAATGGCGACGCCTGGATTGAGGCCGGCGGCCAGCAGATGGCACCCCCGGAAATATCAGCCCGTGTTCTACAAAAAATGAAGCAGACCGCAGAGGACTATCTCGGTAGCGAGGTGACCGAAGCGGTAATTACGGTACCGGCTTATTTTAATGACTCGCAACGCCAGGCAACCAAAGATGCCGGGCGTATAGCAGGTCTTGAAGTCAAGCGTATCATTAACGAGCCGACTGCTGCAGCTTTGGCCTATGGCCTGGAAAAGCAGCACGGTGACCGCAAGATCGCTGTCTACGATCTGGGTGGGGGCACCTTTGATGTCTCGATCATTGAGATCGCGGATGTTGATGGGGAGCACCAGTTCGAGGTGCTCTCGACCAATGGTGATACCTTCCTGGGCGGTGAGGATTTTGATCGCCACCTGATCGATTACTTGGCAGATGAATTCAAAAAAGACCAGGGTATGGATCTGCGCGGTGATCCGCTGGCGATGCAGCGCCTTAAAGAAGGTGCAGAAAAAGCCAAGATTGAACTTTCCTCGAGCTCGCAGACCGAAGTCAACCTGCCGTACATCACGGCAGATCAGAGCGGACCCAAGCATCTCAACATGAAGCTTTCGCGAGCCAAGCTCGAAGCGCTGGTCGATGATCTGATTAATCGCACCATCGGACCGTGCAAGACAGCGCTTAAGGATGCGGGTCTGTCAGCGTCCGACATAGATGATGTACTTCTGGTCGGTGGCCAAACTCGGATGCCGAAAGTGCAGGAAACCGTCAAGGGTTTTTTCGGTAGTGAACCGCGTCGAGACATCAATCCAGACGAAGCGGTTGCGGTTGGTGCTGCCATCCAGGGTGGTGTGCTGGGTGGTGACGTCAAGGATGTATTGTTGCTGGATGTGACTCCGTTGTCGCTGGGCATCGAGACACTCGGTGGTGTGATGACCAAGCTGATTGAGAAAAATACGACAATTCCAACTAAGGCAAATCAGGTATTTTCAACGGCTGACGACAATCAGACGGCGGTCACGGTGCATGTTCTGCAGGGTGAACGTGAGATGGCGCAGCACAATAAGTCGCTAGGACGCTTTGACCTGTCTGATATTCCTAATGCCCCACGGGGTATGCCGCAAATCGAAGTCACCTTTGATATCGACTCCAACGGCATTATTCACGTTTCAGCCAAGGATAAGGCAACCGGCAAAGAGAATAAGATCAAGATTACCGCTGGGTCGGGTCTTTCAGATGAAGAGATCGAGCGTATGGTCCAGGAGGCCGAAGAGCATGCTGAAGAAGATCATAAGGCGCGTGAACTGGTCGATGCTCGTAACCAGGGTGAGGCTATGGTGCATACCGTGCGTAAGACTGTCTCTGAAGCGGGCGATAAGCTCGAGGCTGGTGAGAAAGAAAGCATCGAGGGTGCGATCTCGGATCTTGAGGAATCGGTCAAGGGCGACGATATTGATGATATGAAAGCCAAGACCAATACCTTGATGGAAGCCAGCCACAAGCTGGCTGAGCGCATGTACCAGGAACAGGGCGATGCGGCGGGTAGTGCAACCGATACGGCTTCTGATGCCAATGCGGGTGCGCCGGGAGGAGATGATGTCGTTGATGCTGAGTTTGAAGAGATCAAGGATAAGAAAGACGATTAAACTAGCGTCTTGCGGGCGTCAATGCAGGGGCGCCCGAGGTATTTCAGGGTAGTGCAAAAGCCGGTGTTTCAGGACCGGCTTTTGCACGTTAGTGGCTAGGTAGATAGCAGGTTAAGTCATGGCAAAACGGGATTATTACGAGGTACTTGGGGTTGATCGTACAGCCTCGGACGCGGAGCTGAAAAAAGTATACCGCCGCCTTGCCATGAAATATCACCCCGACCGAAACAGCGACGATGTCTCGGCGGAGAAACATTTCAAAGAAGTCAAAGAAGCGTACGAAATGCTGTCGGATTCGCAAAAGCGATCGGCTTACGATCAGTTTGGCCATGCCGGAGTTGACTCCTCAGTGGGCACAAGTGGCGCGGGCGCTGCGGGTTTTGGCGATGTTTTCGGCGATATCTTCGGCGATATCTTCGGCGGTGGCGGTGGC